>CAYZGY010001402.1:0-1501 GCA_964478085.1 uncultured Planctomycetia bacterium | reverse complement strand
TCGTGCCCAGATTCATCGTGCCCAGATTCATCGAGTCGCCGTCCAGCGTCGCGAGCGCGCCGGCGGGCGCTTGGCAGCCGCCGCGTAGTTGACGCAAGAAGGCGCGTTCAGCTTCGACGACGTGACGACACTCCGCACGGTCGAGCCGATCGACGAGAGCACGCGTCGTCGGATCTTCGCGACGGGTCACGACGGCGAGCGCGCCTTGGCTGACCGCCGGCACGAGCACTTCATCCGAGAGGACCTCGGTGATCACGTCCTCCTTGTCGAGGCGTCGCAGACCGGCGTGCGCGAGGAAGGTTCCGGCGAGGCCTTGCTCGCGAATCTTGCGCAGTCGCGTCTCGACGTTTCCGCGAAGCGGTAGAATCTCGAGGTCGGGGCGACGCGCGAGAATCTGTGCCTTGCGGCGCGGACTTCCGCTACCGAGCTTCGCGCCCTCGGGCAGGTCGTCGAGCTTCGTGCCATCGGCCGAGACGAACGCGTCGTAGGGGCTCTCGCGCTCGGGGATCGCCGCGATCGCGAGGTCGGCGTGATACTCGGAGGGGAGATCTTTGAGGCTGTGGACGGCGAGGTCGATGTCTCCGGCGAGGAGCGCCTCGTCGAGCTCGCGACTGAAGACGCCCATGCCGATCTCCGGGATCGCGCGATCGGGAATGATCTCGCCGCGCGTCTTGATGATCACGATCTCGACGTCGACGTTCGTGTCCGGATCGAGCGTCTCTAATTGGGCGCGGATGTGCTCGGCCTGCCACAGCGCGAGCGGGCTTCCACGAGTTCCGAGTTTGAGGGCGGGAGCCGCGTTGCTCATGAGTCGCTCATTCTTCGCTCATTATTCGCTCAGTAATCCGAGAGGAATAGCCGCTTGAGGAATTGGACCTCGGCCTTGCCGATCCCCTCCATGTTGCGGATCGCCTTGAGCCGCTCGATCGGGAAGTTGAGGAGCTTGTTGACGAGGCGTCGAGTCACCTCGTCGACCGCTTCGTGATGCTCGGCGGGGAATCGATCGAGCGAATTCTGCAGCTCTCCGAAGCGGATGTCCTCGAAGCGTTCGGTCAGGTGCTTGATCACGGGGTCGAGCTGCAGGAACTTCATGCGGCCGAAGAAGACCGTCAGTTGCTTCCGAACGATCGTCTCCGCGTCCTCGATCTCGGCGTGGCGACGTTGGACGTTCGTCTGAACGACCTGGTTGAGGGCGTCGATGTTGAAGAGGTGAACGCCGTCGAGCTCGGCGCAGCTCGGATCGATGTCGCGTGGGATCGCGAGATCGATGATCGCGTAGGGTGCCTGCGATCGCAGTCGCTGCACCTCTTCGAGATCGGCGTGCTCGATGATGACTCCCGGCGAGCTGGTCGAAGTGATCACGAGATCGGCCGACGCGAGCTCCTTCGCGAAGTCGTCCCAAGGTGCGACTCGTCCTTCCGGCGCGTCGCTCCTCTCGTCGTCCTTGGCTCGATGAAGCTGGACTAGCAGGTCGTCGCCGTTCTTCTTAGTACGGTTGACC
>CAYZGY010001401.1:0-1512 GCA_964478085.1 uncultured Planctomycetia bacterium | reverse complement strand
GGCATAAAACCACCCAGGATCGGCGACTATAGGCCGGAGGCGGTGAACGCGTACACGCCGAGATTCCCGCGTCTCCTTCGAGACCGACAAAAGACTCTTCACTTCGAGATGCCCCGTGCTGGACGCACGCCCAGGTCGTTGGCGCTGTCGAATGGATCTCGATATCCCCGAAAGGCCGAGCGCGCTTCGGACGCCGCACTATAAAAGCTGCCGCCACGATTGACGCGTAGCCTCTCTGAGCCTCCGAGAGACTCGCCATCTTCAGCTGCGGTCGCGAACATGCTCGGCTTTTGATGGTAGCGGTCACGGCACCACTCCCAGACGTTACCGGCGACGTCGTGGAGCCCAAAACTGTTGGCCCGGTACCCGCCGACACTGCGGTGAACGATATGGCCGTCGTCGAGCCATTCCATCGCGTGGGCGATGCCGTGACGCTGCTTGAGATCGCGATCGGCGAGATTCGCCCCATCGATAAGCGACTCCATCTGTTCGCCGGTCCACCAAGGTGTGCTTGTGCCGCCGCGTGCCGCGTACTCCCACTGTGCTTCGGTGGGAAGCACCAGCCCGAGCCGTAACATTACCTCCTTCGAGCGATGCCAGTCGATATGTTCGACGGGGTTCAGAAGCGACCGAGGCTTCTCAGCAGGCTTTGTTTTCGGTCCGTAGGTGCTCGGGTTCTCACCCGTGAAGCGCCACCACTGTCCCTGTGTCATCTCGAATTTCGAGAGCAAGAACGGTGCCAGCACGATGGCTCTCGGAGGCCCTTCGTTCCAACGGCGGTGGGCGTCGACATTGGGGTTGCCGTCGGGGAGTTCTTCGGTCGGCTTCCTGGAGCCCATGGTGAACTCACCACCCGGCAGCAGTACGAAGACGAGACCGCTCTCCTCGTCGATTCTAAGTCGCCCATCGGCGCCGCGTTTAGGGATCTCGCCGGTCTGAAGGTGGGCGAACTCGTGGAGCCCTGAGTCGGGATCGCGACCGAGCGGTACCAAGCCTACTTGCGGCCGCAAGCGCAGACCCCGGTATGCTGGGGAACGTGCGGGATCGGCGATTTCCCCGATCACCCGAGTCCAAAGCTCGCGACGATCGTCGACTGTGCGGGTACGGACGGTTCGCGCGAACTCGAGTCGCTTCTCGACTTCGGCGATCAGGCCGGCCCCACGGCCTGAGGAGTCGCTTCGGACAAAACTCTCGAGACCAGCGACGAGATCTACGAGTCGTGCGTGACGACGTTGATCATCAGGATCCTCGAAATGCCAGCTGCTCTGCTCACCTCTGGTTCCCTGGATCGAACTTTTGCGGACGTCGTCGAGCCTGGCGCGGTGGATATCGAGGCGTGTTACCAACGAGCGCGCTTCTCGGAGCCAGCCCTCCATCACCTCGGTGTTCTCGGGCGTCGCCGGCCAAAGCTCCGTCTCGGCCCGTCTGGCGAGTCCCGACTGTACGTAGACGTCCGTACTGAGCTCCATCTCGCGCCGGCTCCGCGCCTGGAAAAAGACGACGCTCACGAGT
>CAYZGY010001400.1:0-1514 GCA_964478085.1 uncultured Planctomycetia bacterium | reverse complement strand
TATCGGCGGGGAAGAGGAGTCGCCCTACGGGCGACAACTACCCTGCCACAGGGGGCACCTGACCGGCGACTCGGTGTCGCTCGCCAAGGCGGCGTTCAGACGCGTCTTCGAAAGCGTCGTCCTCTACTGGGAGCAGGTCAGCCCCAAGCGACGCGAGTTGGTTCGTGCGAAGATCACGCCCCGCTTCCCGTTTTGTCTGACTGCGAACTCGTAGACCCGGGAGAGGAGGCTATCCGACGAGCGGCTCCAGGTAGTAGTACCAGAGCGCCAAAACCTCCCTCCCAACCGACCAAGGCGTCTTTTTGATGAGCCGGGTCTGCTTGCAGGGCACCGTGAACACGTCGATGCCCTGGCGCTGGTACGAGAGCTTGATCCGCGGCAGATGGTAGAAGTGGCTCACGGCGAGAACGCGATCGATCTCGTCCTCCTTGAAGAACGAGCTCGTGTTGGCGACGGTCGCGCGTGTGTTGAGGCCGTCTCGGTCGAGCGTGATCGCCTCGGCCGGCACGCCGAGCTCGATCGCGAGGTCGCGCATGACCTCCGTCTCGTGCTTCTCCCCCGCCGTCGGGCCGCCCGAGAACACGAGCCGCGGGGCGAGCTGCTTGTCGTAGAGCTCACACGCCGTACGCACTCGATCCGCGAGAGATGTCGACGGCCTGCCATCGGCGTACGCGAGACAACCGAAGACGACGATCGCCTCGGCAGGACGGCGGTAGTCGGTGTTGCCGAAGCAGAAGATCTGCGCGAGAGGAAACGCCGTCAGACAAGCCGCCAGAGCGACTCCCCATGCGACGCCGCGACGGACACTTCCGAGCCGAGTCGGCCTCCTCTCCCCTTCCGCCGCCGAGATCGACCGACGACCGACCGTCAACCAGATGAAGAGAATCGCGAGGCTCACGATTCCGGAGAGCGGCACCGGGAAACCGGACGAGATCGTGCCACGCGACAAGAGCCGGACCCAGACGACCGAGTTCCAGATGCTCGAGCCGATCAGAACGGCGAGGACCAGCGTGACCAAAGCTCCGCGCAGCTTTCCGGTTCGCGGTGAGACGCCGATGGAAAGAAACAGCACACCCGAGAGAGCGAGAAGCGCGACGCTGAGACCGAAGGGCAGCGCGCGCAAATCGATCCACCACAGATTCGCATCGAATCCGGGACGAAGCAGCTCGCCGAAGAGGTTCAGGAGCGCGAAGGACCCGAACGCGATCGCGAGCGAACGCGCGAAGATTTGCACGCCGTCACGGTCGCGCCACGAACCACCGTCTTGCGACGAAATCGGCTCGACGACCTCGTCGTTCGACGTCGTCAGCTTCTGGGTACGGTCCTGCCGACCGCGCCGTTTTCGCCCGCCCTTGCGCTTCCTTCTCGAAGCCATGAGCTCGCCTCCAAGCTTCTTTTCTCGCCGTTTTTATATCGCCGTTGACGCAGAGATGGAAGCTTGCAAGACTCTCCGCCGATGGGTGTAGTCGCAGCATTACGTCCTCACGCTGCCAACTCCTCCGGCGGGCTGAGGA
>CAYZGY010001399.1:0-1523 GCA_964478085.1 uncultured Planctomycetia bacterium | reverse complement strand
TGCTGCATCGTCTTCGGGTTCAGCCCGTTGTCGTCGACCATGCGCACGGTGACGCGGACGGCGGCGGGGACGAAGCCGGCTTTGTATTTGACGCCGGTTTGGTCGCGATCGTTCCACGTCGTGGAGTCGATGTCCTCGACGAACTGGAGCATGCCCTGGATGTTCGTCTTGACCGTGTAGGTGCCACTCGGGAACGCGGCGAGACGGGCGGCCGAGCCGGCCGTGCCGACGGGATTGCCGCGGCTGGCGTCGGTGAAGACGTAGATGAGATCGCCAGCGGTGAGCTCGGCAAAACGAATGCGGGGGTTGTTTCGGAAGCCGAAGGACACGGGCTCGGAACGCGTGCCGGAGTTCTTGAGGCCCTGGTCGCCCCACTTGGCCGGGGTCGCGGTGGCGAGGTCGAACTTCTTCTGGACGAAGACGGAGCCGTAGCCGAACTCCTTGCGGTACGAGCGGGCCTCGCGCAGCCCCTTCGTCAGACGAATCGGACGCGTCGCGGCCTCGGCGGGGTCCTCGTAGTCGCGCTCGGGTGTGACGAACTTCGGACTTCCCTGCCTCTTGCTTCTGCTGAACGGATTGCGGGTCAGGTACTCGACGCGGAAGTCCGTGACGTTTGTCGCGATCTCCCGAATCTCCCAGTCGACCGGAGGCTCCTTCGAGTTCGTCGTGACGAGCTTCTCGTCGATCTCGAGAAAACGGGAGATCTTGTAGAGCGAAAGGTTCGGAACGTCCGCCGGATCGACGACCTGCGGCGGCGGCGGAATTCGGCTGTCGACCCAAGTGCGCTTCGGCGCCGACGGATCGACGAGCATGTACTCGACGTTCGCCTCGCGCACCTGCCCCTTCACGTAGGTCATCGTGCGGAAGTACATCTGGTAGGCGTCGTGGATCTTCTCGTCGATGTTGCCGACGACGATCTGATTCTCCTCGACGCTCTTGTAGTGACGCTGAATGATGTACGCGTACTCGTCGTACTTTCCGACCGTCCCGCCGTCGGCGACCAGAGGGTTCTTGTTCCTCGGCCGGAGCTCTTCGTTCGGGTCGAAACGGAAGTTACGGGGCTGGTTGTTCTGGTTGTCGACGTAGAACTCGAGCTCCTGCGATGGCAGCCAGTTCGAAATATCGTTTCGAAGCTGATCCATCACGAAGCGGAAGTTGTTGTAGATCTGGACTCGCTGGACGGTCTCGCTGTACGTCGTCTGCGCGGTCGTCGAGATCATCATGATCATGATCGACAACATCGCCGAGAGCGTCAGGGCGACCATGAGCTCGATGAGCGTGAAGCCGGAAGAGCGGTTCTGACGGTGGAGAGAGCGCTTCATGCGTCCGTTCCTCTCGAAGAGATGCTTCCTGACCGATCGTGATTTCAGAGACATCGCGGTTCTTGGCGTCATCATTACAGCGACACCTCGAAATCGAGCTCGTAGACAGCCTCGTGCGCGCTACCGTCCGGGTTCGCGTAGACCTCGTGCGACTTACCCGGGTTCTTCATCGGAAGGCCGCGGTAGACGATCACGGTGACG
>CAYZGY010001398.1:1261-1525 GCA_964478085.1 uncultured Planctomycetia bacterium | reverse complement strand
GTCGTCGGTGAGATCGAGACCTACGAATGGATATGGCAGCGGCAACGGAGCTCCCTCGGCGAACAGAAAGAGCAACAGCCGCACCGCGTCGCTCGTATCGAGGAAGCCGTCGTCATTCGAATCGCAAGCGTCGAGGCAGCCCGGCGCGAGCTCACCTTCGAAGAGGGTGCGCAGAAGGGTCATCGCGTCGGATACGTCGACGCCGTCGTCTCGATTGCAGTCGCCGCGAACGAAGACCGGCTCGTCGCTGACACGGATCTCCCC
>CAYZGY010001398.1:0-1251 GCA_964478085.1 uncultured Planctomycetia bacterium | reverse complement strand
GCCACAGAGCTCAGGCAAGATCGTGGTCAGATCCGGCAGGACGAACTCCGCGGCGATCGGAGGAGTGCCGAACCGTCGATGGGCAAGGTCGAGCGAGAGCACTCGATCGAGCGGCGTGTCCTCCGAGACGCTGTAAGTGAACGTCGCGAGCGGAAAGCCGTCTCCGGTCTCGAGTGCTGGAACGTCTCCGAGTGGGGGGGGGCCGTCGAGAACGACCAGAATGGCCCCGAAGGGAGGCTCGAGTTCGTTCTCGACGCGACGGAACACGAACTCCGTACCGTGCCGGGCGAGTTCGGGAGAAGGATCGACGCGGTCCAGGCGCAGGTAGCGCGGATCGTGCGAAAGCGCGAACGAAAACCCGGCGATCGCTTCGTCGGACGCTCCGTACACCGAGACGGAGACCACGTCCCCCGGAGCCGCGAACGTCGATCGCACCTGCAGTCGTACGCGCGGCTCCGCGCCTTCGGCGCAGACCCCGACGGTCGCGAACTGCCATGCGATAACAAGAGTCGCGAACTGCGATGCGATAACAAGACTTGCGAGACGCTTACGAAACATAACCATAACGCGACATGCCCGGCACGCTTCCAGCGAGAAAGGTCGACCCAACCAAACTCGAGGCCACGCGCAACGTCAGCGATCGCGTCCTCACACACTTGCCCCCTGCTTCCGATATTACGGGTCGAGCTCCCGGAACGCAACGTTGAACTGGATGCGGCGGTGTCCCGAGACGAACGCGTAAACTACTCGTCCCCAATCACTTTCGAGACGTTCCATGTTCGGAGGTTGTTCGAGGAACCCACCGGGGGGAACGCTCGGAGACCTTTGTTGCCCCCCGCACTCGTGGCGAAGACAAAGAGTTCCGGGAGCGACTGATCACAGGTCCGGTCGAGTGGCAGGCGGTCGACGAGAAACGTGACGAGCACAACCAGATCGTCGACACGATTCGCACCTGGAAGGAAGCCCTGACGACATCGGGCGTATTCCGGCTGCTGTGGTATCACAGCTCTCGTAAGGCCGAGCTCGACCGACGAGCGCGGGCCAAGCGTATCAGTCGGCGATTCGGAGAGCTGAGTTCGTTTCGATGGAAGCTTCTTGGGCCACGCACGCGCTACACGACGGAAGCGAAAGTGCGTCAAGGAGTCGAGAAGTGTCTTGCCAGCGTCAACGCGAGCGGCTGGATGACGGTTGACATTCTCGAGGAGGAGCGCGAGACCTTCCAACAGGCTCGCCCGGGTCGGCCTGGCCCCA
>CAYZGY010001397.1:0-1526 GCA_964478085.1 uncultured Planctomycetia bacterium | reverse complement strand
GACGAAGGCGCTCCTGCGTGACGTCGTCGTCATCATCGACCCGATCCAGAATCCCGACGGCCGAGATCGCTTCATCAACGCCTACCGCGAAATGCGCGGGCGATTTCCGCAGTCGGAGCCGTACGCGGCCGAGCACACGGAGCGATGGCCCGGCGGGCGGTTCAATCACTACGGCTTCGATCTCAACCGCGACTGGTTCCTCGGCTCGCAGGTAGAGACGCGCACGCGAGTCGCGGCCTTCCTTCGCTGGATGCCGCAAGTCGCCGTCGACGCGCACGAGATGGGGAGAAACAGCAGCTACTTCTTCGCGCCTCCTGCGGAACCGGTGAGCGATCTGATCCTGCCGCGACAACGCGAGTGGTTCGATCGTCTCGGTCGTCGACAAGCGGATCGATTCGACCGCCTCGGCTTCTCGTACACGACGCGCGAGATGTTCGATCTCTTCTACCCGGGTTACGGTGAGAGTTGGCCGACTCTCCAAGGCTCGATCGGCATGCTCTGGGAGCAGGCCGGCGTGCGCGGCCTCGTCGTCGACCGAGACGACGGTCGTCAGCTGACCTATCAAGACGCCGTGCGACATCACTACGTCAGCAGCATCGTCACGATCGAGTCGGCGGCGGCGCATCGTAAGGCGCTCGTCGCAGACGCTTACGAGACGCGTCGAGACACGATTCGACTCGGTCGCGAGGGGCCCGTACGGGACTTCTTTCTGCTCCCGGGTCGGTCACCCGGTCGCACGCGAGACCTCGTCCGTCTTCTCGTTCGCAACGGGATCGAGGTGCGTCGCGTCGAGCAGGCGATCTCGACGACCGCGCGAGGCCTTCTCGATCACGAGGACCGGGACGTCTCGATCCCCGCAGGCTCCTTTCACGTGCCCGTCGCCCAACCCGCCGGCCGACTCGTGCTCGCCTTGCTCGATCGACACCTCGACATGGGACGCGAGTTCGTCGCCGAGCAGCTCTCGCGCGTGGCGAATCGCGAGCCGCATCAGATCTACGATCTGACGGCATGGTCGCTCCCACTCCTCTACGGCGTGTCTTGTATCGTGACGAGCACGACGGTCGAGGTTCAGAGTCGACAGCTCGAGGCGAAGGAGGTCGAGGCGACCCCTGCAGGACGCGTCGACGGTGGCCCGGCGCGCGTCGCGTACCTCGTTCCGTCGGACGAGGATGGGCTCGCGAGCGCCCTCGCCGAGGCGCTGCGTCGCGGAATTCGTGTCCACGTGGCGGATCGTTCCTTCAAGCTCGACGGTCGGAGGTTTTCGCCCGGAACGCTCGTCGTCAAGGTCGCGGAGAACGCCCCGACGATCCACGACGACGTCCGCGGGCTCGCGAACGCGCATGCGCTCTCCGTCGTCGCCGCGAATACGGGTTACGTCGAGGATGGCGCACACTTCGGAGGCCCGGACGTGCGCTGGGTGCGGCCTCCGCGCGTCGCGATGCTGGTCGACTCTCCGACGAGCTCGACGGTCGGCCACACTTGGTACCTCTTCGACGAGCTGCTTCGCTATCCCGTCACGCCTGTCG
>CAYZGY010001396.1:0-1538 GCA_964478085.1 uncultured Planctomycetia bacterium | reverse complement strand
GAAGAGCCCGAAGAGCCCGAAGAGCCCGAAGAGCCCGAAGAGCCCGTGGAAAACGACGCCCCCGAGTTTCTCGCCCCGCTGCCGTCTCAAGTCGTCTCCAACCGGCGTGTCGGCCCCGGCTGGTACGTGCTGCGCCTCCGCGAGCCGACGATTACGCGCCTCTCGAAGCCCGGCATGTTCGTCCAGATCCTCTGCGCGGACGACGAGGCCGTCGATCCGCTCCTGCGTCGCCCCTTCAGCGTCTACTGTGTCGACGATGCCGAGGACACGTACGACGTGCTCTACACGACGGTCGGTCGCGGCACGCGCTGGATGGCCGCGATTCCCGAGAACGGGAGCTCCCCCGAGAACGGCGAGCCGGTCTACGTCGACGTGCTCGGCCCGCTCGGGAACACCTTCTCCGAACCCGAGACCGGGGAGCGTGTCTATCTCGTCGGCGGCGGCGTCGGAGTGGCTCCGCTGTACTTCTTCGCGAAGCGGCTCCTCGAGCGAGAGGACCCTCCCGAGATCACCTTCTGCATGGGCGCACGGTCGAGCGATCTCCTGCAAGGCGCCGATGAGTTTCGGGCGCTCGCAGTCCGGACGGAAGTCGCGACGGACGACGGCAGCGAAGGTTTTCACGGCCGCGTCACGGGACTCTTCAGGAGCCTCCGCGAGAGTGACCGAGCCGCGGGTGCATCGGGCAAGGTCCGAGTCTACGGCTGCGGTCCGCAAGGCATGAACGAAGCCTTGCGAGCACTCGCGACCGAAGGCGGACTCGACTGCGAGATCTGTCTCGAGTCGCTCATGGGTTGCGGATTCGGGATCTGCTTCGGTTGTGTCGCGCCGATCCGAGGCGCGCCCGAGGAGGACTACGCCAACCGGCGCATCTGCTTCGAGGGTCCAGTCTTCAACGCGGCCTGCCTACATCCAGGCATCGAGGGCTGCGTGGCGGCGAGTGGCGAAGCGGTCTGATTCTCGAAGCTCGAAGGCGCCATGCGGTTCACGATCGCTCACTTCAGCGACATTCACGTCACGGCGTCACCAGCTGATATTCCGTGGCGGGCGCTCTTGTCGAAGCGCTTCGTCGGCTGGCTCAATCTCAGATTCTCGGGACGCTACGAACGCTTTCGCGAAGCCGCGGAGATCACGCGAGCGCTCGTCGACGACATCGAGGCGCTCGATCCGGACCACGTGCTCTTCACGGGAGACCTCACCGGCGTCGCGCTCCGCGAGGAGTTCACGGGAGCTCGCGAGGCGCTCGAGCCGCTCCTCCCCCGCAACGAGCACGGCACGATCACCGGCATCCCCCGGAACCACGACCTCTACGTCCGCTCCGCCCTGCGCGAGGGTGTCTACCACGACCTCTTCGGGGCGTGGGAGACGAGCGAACGCGGCGATACACCTCCGATCGTTCGTTTTCTTAGCCCGGAATTGGTGCTCGTCGCGCTCATCGACAGCCGCCCCGCCGCGTTGTACGACTCGTCGGGCCGGGTCGGCGACGAGCAGCTCGACCGTCTCGATCGGCTCCTCGACGATCCCGAGATCCGAGCGCGTCG
>CAYZGY010001395.1:0-1540 GCA_964478085.1 uncultured Planctomycetia bacterium | reverse complement strand
GATCGTCGGAATTCCCGTCTCGAGCAGAACACGCTCGGTCCAGCTGGTTCCGATCGACACGGGGTGTTCCGGCAAGACGATCGTGGATCGTTGCTCCATCGCGCGGAGCGCGTTCACGTCGAATTGCTCACGAAGGGAGGCGCGATAAGCTCTACCGTCTGGCCCTCCTGTTTTCGGCAGCGCGGCCAAGACCTCTCGAATCAACGCCTCGGCACCGTCGATTTCCAGGATTTCCCCGGTGACACTCACGCGTGTCGTGTACGACTTGCCGATGATCAGCGCGAATGGCATGGCGACCGGGGGCGGCGGCTCGTCGCGCTGGGCGAGAGAATCGAACCGAACCGTGACGCCGTCGACGGTGTGCTCGTACCGGACGCGCTCGAACTCGACGTCGATCAGGTACTCTGTCTCGTCGCCGGACTTCTCGAGGCTCTCGACTCTATGGCGCGTGCGAAACCGGAGTATCTGCCGCGTCTTGCGAGCTGCGTCGTCGAGCGATTCGACAACATCGACTTCCGTGTCCGTTTCGCGGACAAACGTTTCGCCTTCCTCGAGGCGGAGGCGCAGCGTTCTCGGCGTCGCGGGAGTGTGCGCCTTCGGTTCCCCCGGTTCCTTCGTCGCCGGGGAGGATTTCTGTCTCTCGCCCGGTGTACCGGCAGAACTGCTCGCGTCACTCGGGCCTTTCGAGCCGCAACCCGTCCCTAGTAAGAAAAGGAAGAGCGAGACGGTCGAGATGAGGAGTACGGATCGCGGAGGCATGTGGGGATTATTACCGAATTCGGATTCTCGATTCTAACCCGGTCTTTCCCGTCTTGAATACCTCTTCAGACACCAGTTGAATAGACGCGCATCCTTCTCGCGGATGCCGTGGTGATCCATCGGTGGTTCGGTAGTTCATGAAGAGCGCGGTTCGACTGTTCGCGATTCTCTCGGGTTTGACGCTCGTCGGCGTGCTCGGGTTCCGCGTCATCGAGGGGGCACCGTGGCTCGACTGTCTCTACATGACTGTGATCACGCTGACCACGGTCGGCTACTCCGAGACCATCGATCTCTCCGCGAACGGAAAGATCTTTGTGGTCTGCTATCTCGGAATCGGTACCGGAGTCTTTCTCTACTCGATCGTCCAGCTTGGCGAACTTGTCTTGCGCGCCGAGCTCAGGTCGTGGCTTGAACGTCGCAGGAAGCACACTGCCATGAAGTCTCTCGAAGACCATTTCATCGTCTGCGGGATCGGTCGCATGGGCAAGACGATCTGTCGTCAGCTCGCGGAGAGAAATCTCCCGTTCGTCGTCATCGAGAAAGACGAAGAGGCCGTCGCCGAGTGCAAAAAGGAGAATTGGAACTGGGTCAACGGCGACGCGACCGACGATCGCGTTCTCGAAGAGGCCGGGCTGAAGCGCGCGCGTGGTCTCGCGGCCGTGCTCGGGAGCGACTCGGACAATCTCTATATCGTGATGTCGGCGCGGCTCGTCTGTCCGAAGCTTCTCATTCTTGCTCGCGCCGAGGACGACTCCGGCGTCTACAAGATGGAGAAGGCCGG
>CAYZGY010001394.1:0-1541 GCA_964478085.1 uncultured Planctomycetia bacterium | reverse complement strand
GCTGGGCTACCCGAAGACGGGGACCAACTGGGTGTGTTCCATGCTCGCAACCTATCTCGGGATTCCGGTCTACGAGTTCTGGCTCTCGAAGTGGCCGCAGCTCTCGCCCTCGGTGGTGCACACGCACCGCTTCCTGCCCTCGGCGAGTGCGCGCCGTCGCACACTCTACGTGATGCGCGATGGGCGCGACATCGTCGTCTCCGACTACTACCACCGTATGCGCGACCGCTCGGAGGACGCGTTGCTGGCTGCCCAACTCGAGCGTTACCTCGGCAGGGGGTACGACCCGCAGGACGTCTCCGCGAACCTGCCGAATTTCATCCGCTATCTGATCGATCGTAGAGAGGGATCGATTGACTACCCGCGCCATCTCGAACTGGCCTTTGCCCGTCCCTACGTTCGGCTTCGCTACGAGGACCTGCTCGACGATGCAGCTGCAACCCTTGGGGGGGCGTTGGGTGCGATCTTGGGAACACCCGTGGACGAGGCGAGGTTGATTCACTCGATCGAAGCCCACAGCTTCGAGGCGGTGACGGGCCGGGAGCGGGGATCGGAGAGCTCGGGAGACTTCGCGCGCAAGGGGATCGCGGGCGATTGGCGCAACGTCTTCACGCGCGAAAGCGCTGAAGTTTTCGAGGCCTATGCGGGCGACGTGCTGATTCGCTGCGGGTACGAGGCGGACAACGTCTGGGTCTCTCGCTGTTCCGGTTGAGGGGGGCGTCGAGCAGCGCCTGCTTTTGCTCTGGATGGCGGGTGGCTGTACTCCGGCTCGTGCTGCGACCGGAGGTTTCTAGAATCGAAGCGACGGGTTTGCTATCGATCCGGAACGCCTCCACCGGGGGAGCTGTAGATGTCCCAACCCAACCTCGTCGACGTGGGTGCCAACGCGGCAGACCGCGCGCGCAATCGCGGCATGGGAGCGGGCCTCGTGGACGACCCCTATCCCGTCTACGACGCACTGCGGGAGAGTGGCCCGGTTCACGAGGGCGCGATCTCCGAGAACTTCGCGGCGGAAGAGATGCCGGACTCGCTGCTCTGGCACGATCGGAGACAGTTCTCGTGTTACGACTGGGAGAGCGTCGATTCGGTCCTGCGTGACGGCGAGACCTTCTCCTCGGAGTGGTACGAGCCCAGCTTGGGGATCAGCATCGGCCGCAGCATGATCCAGATGGATGGCGTCGAGCATCGTCGCTATCGCGCCCTCGTGCAGCCGGCCTTTACGCGCAAGGAGATGGAGCGCTGGAGGGTGCGCTGGGTGCAGTCGATGGTCGACGGGATCCTCGACGCCATGCTCGCCCGCCGCGAGCCCGTGGATCTCTATGCCGAACTCTGCGCCAAGGTGCCCGTCTTCACGATCGCGAGTTCCTTCGGGGTGGCGCCGCGGGACGTACCGCGCTTTCACGAGTTGGTGGTAACGGCTACGAGCACGCTCCGCGCGCATTCGGATCGTCTCTCGGCCGCCGAGGAGATCGCCGACTCCCTGCGAGAGGTCGTCGAGCGTCGTCGCGAGGAGCCGAGCGACGATTTCATTGGCCTGCTCT
>CAYZGY010001393.1:0-1542 GCA_964478085.1 uncultured Planctomycetia bacterium | reverse complement strand
AGATGCAAGAGGGGTTGGTGACGAAGCGAATGACACTCCGGGACGTCTTCTCTTCGAAGGCTGCTCCGTTGCCGGCGAGTACGATCACCTACCGGCTGGCCGATCGGGTCGTCAGTCACTCCTCGGTCCAGCCGCATCGAAAGACGTCTTCGAGTCGAACTCCGAAAACCTCCGAGATTCGAAATGCTACTTCCAGAGACGGGTAGTACTTGCTGCCTTCGATGGCGTTCACGGTCTGTCGGGTGACGCCAATTCGCTCAGCTAGCTCCTTCTGGGTCATCTCGCCGTTGTGAAAGCGAAGCGTCCGTATCTCGTTGCGGATGACCGGCTCTCGACCCGCCACCTCAGACTCCCCGACGATAGTAGTAGAGCCGCAGAACGCGGCATACGACCTCGGACAGGAACAAAGCCAGCAGCAGCCCGTTAGCGATCCAGACGGGCGCGGTGGGCGTGGCGAGCCCGAAGATCGCAGCGACCACTCCGACGCCGAGCACCCACGACGATCCGTGCGCCGCTCGCCACGAGATCAGTCGGTCGCGCTCGTCGCGACCCTCGGGGCGGCTCGAGATGGCCACGACGATGTGTCCAACCGAGACGACACCCACCAGTAGCCCAACGCACACGGCGAACAGCGGCACGAACGCCACGACAGCCGTGACGCCGCTTGCCAGCATTCGGTACGCTGATATGAAGTAGAAACCGAAACCCGCCGACAAGCCCATTAGAGTTAACCAAACGCTTTTTTCTTCGAAAGAGGCGTTCATCTCGCTCTCCTTGGGGGGATCCGCGATGACATGTTTTCTTGACATGATGTCCAAAATATCACACCTCGCAGCAGAGTCAAGTATTCTTGACACCCTGCAAGTCCTTACCCACACGCGAAAGGGCGCCGACAGGAGCCCTTTCGCGTTCACGTCGGCGGCGGTGCATGAATCGCCCCCGACCGGAAGCGCCGTTTCATTCGGGCTTTGCGAACCGTTCGTGAGGAACCGAGTGCATGCCCGCTGTGAAGTCGAGTCTCGTTCACCCGGCCTACAAGACCGAGTACCGCGTCAGGAACTGGCGTCAGTACGAGCAAGGGCTGCGTTCGCGAGGAGATGTGACGATGGATCACGGTCTCCCGTGCTCCGTGTTCTCCATCGCTGCAACCCCTTGGCGCATCACAACTCGATCGGGACGTCCGCCTCCGAGTTGGCAGCCAGCATCGCCCGCTACTCCGGACGGGTCTCGAAACCAGTGGAATTCGGTCGCCGTAACTCGTTGCGCCGCAAGGCCCCCGAAAACGGCATAGCTCGGGACGAGTCCCGAGGTCCGAGAGAAAGAGAGCGCAACCGGGCGTTTTCAGCGCGCAGAACCGCCCCACAGCTCCCGAGCCTCGTCCCGAGGTAGCGGACCAACCGACGCCACAACCTGTTACTCACCAACGCGAAACGACGCCCGAAGGCGCCGTCTTGCGTGTGTCCCGTCCCCGCCGCGGAGAGCGGTTTCGAGAAAGATGATTGGTGGAGGAATACATCCTGGGTTCGAACTTGCTCCGAGCTG
>CAYZGY010001392.1:1293-1544 GCA_964478085.1 uncultured Planctomycetia bacterium | reverse complement strand
CACGCTTCCTCACGGAGCTCGAGGACGGCTCTGCGCTCGTGACGTCCGGCTCTCACCAAGCGAACAACGAGCCGACGAAGGAAGACGTCCTCAACCACCTCGCCGAGTACCGCAAGCTCAGAGAGCTACAGGACGGTTGACCCGGTCTTCTTATCAGCCTCCGGCTCGCCAAAGAACTCGAGAGATTTGACGACCACGGCTCCTCCGTAGTCGTCAAATCTCTCGGGGGTCGCCGCGGGGCGCCGGGCGGG
>CAYZGY010001392.1:0-1283 GCA_964478085.1 uncultured Planctomycetia bacterium | reverse complement strand
CGTCAAATGTGTCGGGTTGCGGGGGGGGTCGCCGCGACTCTGAGGTCATCTCGTCATCTCGTCATCTCGTCGTCTCGTCGTCTCGTCGTCTCGTCGTCTCGTCATCCGGCAGCCCTCGACCCACGACTCGCCCTCAGCGCTCCACGAAAACGTCGCCCCACACACTCAATTGCAGTGTGAGTACTCCTCACACCCGAGCGTACTGTCTTCCGCCAACTCCCCGCAGGGCTGATCCGGCCCCCCCGGTGCCACGACAGGGGGTCCTCCGGTGAAGAGGAAGTTGAGCAGGTAGACACCGTCCGACAGATCCACGTTCTGATCTCCGTTGCCGTCGGCCGACTCTCGGCACGTCGTCGGCGCTCCTCCCGTGAAGAGGAAGTTGAAGATGAAGAGCCCGTCGGAGAGATCGAGCGCTCCGCTGTTGTTCGGATCGCCGCGGTGGAACATCGTCTTCGGCTCGATGTCGATCTCGCCGAGGATGATCTCGAGGTGCTCCTGGAAGACGTCCTCGTCGATCACCTCCGAGTAGAGATTCACCTCGTCGATCGCACCGGGGAAGCCCTCGCCCTGGCCGTCGAATCGCCCACCGACGCTCAGACCTGTCGGCGCGGTTCCGTAAGTCCCGGGAACGGTGACCGGACCGGCGACGTCGAGCGAGTCCTGACCTTCGGTGAGATCCGCGATGTAGTTCGTGATCTCTGTCGTGCGATCATCGTTCACTTGGTACGAACCAGCGACGTAGTACCAGTGGCCGACCTGCACCTCCTCGAGGATCGAGTTCTCGTTCGAGACGTTGAAGCCCGATCCGATGACGCTCGCGAGGTCGTCTCCGTCCTGCCCGAAATCACCGAACTTGTTCTGCTCGGCGCTCCCTTGAAAAAGGAAGTAGCCGCGTGAGTTCTCGATGCGGTTCGCGAGCAAATAACCGAGGTTGAAGTTGCCGCCTTCAATCACGGCGATATCGGGCCGAAAGATGATCTCGTAAGAGAACGCGTTCCCGAGCGCCACCTGCGCGATGCGAAAGTTCGCGCCACCGCCGAATTCGTCGGTGACGGGTATGGGACGAAAGGTCTTGACGGCCTCGGACGACTCGTCGAACCCCTCGACGCCGTACTCGATGTCCTCGACCGTCGCGCCGCCGCCCGCCTGCTCGTTGAGGTGCTCGACACCGCGTCGGTCCTCGCGACGCTCAGCCGGGTCTTTGCCGTCGAACGTGTACTGGTGGATCAGCGCTTCCTGATCTTGCGCTGCGTCTTGGAAGTCGATCACGTTCGCGAAGCCCT
>CAYZGY010001391.1:0-1550 GCA_964478085.1 uncultured Planctomycetia bacterium | reverse complement strand
GCCTCGTCGAAGTTGATGTCGATGATGTTCGCGCCGTTCTCGACTTGTTGACGTGCGACGGCGAGAGCCGCGTCGAAGTCGTCCTCCTTGATCAGTCGGCGGAACTTCGGCGAGCCGGTAACGTTCGTTCGCTCACCGACCATGACGAAAGGCGCACCCTTCGACTCGATGCGAAGCGGCTCGAGTCCGCTGAAGCACGAAGCGGCGGTGGGAGCGTTCTTCGGCCGTGGGGCGTGAGGCCGGACGCGATCGACGATCGCGGCGATGTGCTCGGGAGTCGTTCCGCAGCAGCCACCGACGATGTTGACGAGACCGTCGCGTGCAAAGGCCTCGAGCGCGCGCGAGGTGTCCTCGGGAGTCTCGTCGTAGCCGGTCTCGCTCAAAGGATTGGGCAGGCCGGCGTTGGGGTAGCAGCTCAAGTAGCAGTTCGAGATGCGCGCGAGATCTTGCAGGTACGGCCGCATCGCCTCGGCGCCGAGGGCACAGTTGAGACCGATGCTGATCGGTTTCGCGTGAGCGACCGAGTACCAGCAAGCCTCGGCCGTCTGTCCCGAGAGCGTGCGGCCGGAGGCGTCCGTGATCGTGATCGAGAGCATCACCGGGAGGCGACGACCGAGCTCGTCGAAGAGCTTCTCGATCGCGAAGATCGCGGCCTTGAGGTTGAGCGTGTCGAAGGTCGTCTCGATAAGAAGGGTGTCGACGCCGCCGCGCTCGAGTGCTTCGGCCTGCTCGTAGTACGAGTCGACGAGATCTTCGAAGGTCACCGCGCGATACGCGGGATTGTTGACGTCGGGGGAGATCGAGGCCGTGCGGTTCGTCGGTCCGAGCGCTCCGGCGACGAAGCACTCGCGCTCGGGGTTGGCCTCGAGAAACTGGTCGACCGTTTCGCGCGCGATTCGCGCGGCGGCGAGGTTGAGCTCGGCGCAGATGTCCTCGAGTCCGTAGTCGGCCTGCGAGATGCTCGACGCAGTGAACGTGTTCGTCTCGATGATGTCCGAGCCGGCCTCGAGGAAGGCGCGATGGATGTCGGCGACGACCGCCGGCTTCGTCAGCGAGAGGAGGTCGTTGTTGCCCTTCACGTCGACGCCATGGTGGCGGAATCTCTCGCCGCGAAAATCGGCCTCCTCGAGCTTGAGGCGTTGAAGCATCGTGCCCATCGCACCGTCCATCACGACGATGCGAGAATCGAGGAGGTCGCGCAGGCGCGCTTCGACGTTCGGAGAGGCCCCATCCATACCCGTGTCACCGGAGGGGCCCGTATCACCGTCCGGACCCGTATCACCGTCCGGACCCGTATCACCGTCCGGACCCGTATCACCGGAGGGGCCCGCCGACTGAGTGCTCGGAGGGTCAGTTACTTTCGGCATCGCTACAGTCTAACTTCCGGCTTTCCGAAGTAAAGGATAGCGGGCTTTGGCGAAGGAACTTCTGCGAGCCCAAGTTGTACTGAAATACACGGATGAGCCACCCGACTTGGCTTATAACCATGGGTGTTCTGGTCCGCATTTCTCACCGAACTCTTGCTGCGTCGACGTATCTCGAACGCTGGC
>CAYZGY010001390.1:0-1550 GCA_964478085.1 uncultured Planctomycetia bacterium | reverse complement strand
ATTCTGCCCGTCCATGCATGGAAAGCGGAATCCCACCGGCTGGCTGTTGGGGATCATGGCCAACAGGTCCACACACCCGTGGTAGGCCGAGCTCGCCCGTTCGAGATCATGTCCGTGAAGCAACGGACAGGGGTGGGTCAGGGTGTGCGTTTCGAGCGACACACCCTGCTCGAGAAACCACTGCATGTTGGGGTGCGCCGGGTCGGGACGAATGCAAGTGATGCTGACCGGCCCGCGACCGTCGATGTCCTGGAGCCGATCGATAATCGGTGTCAGGTAATTGCGAAAGCCTTGACCGTCTCCCCCCAAATCGTCGATGGCGAGCACGAGCACCGCTTCGACTCCCTCCTCCCCGATCCACTGCGGCGTGATGAGCTTCGCCGACTCGCGGTGGAACTGCCACGGATTGTTCGGTTCGTCCAGGTGGACGAGGCGGTTGCCATCGGCAGCCCATGTGGTAGCGCAGATCGAAACAAGCAGCGTTGTGGTGAGAGGAAGAAGAGTTCGCGTCATATCATTCTCGGTGTTTTACGGGTTGTTCGAGTGGCCTCGGCGACGAGGTGCTCGTTCGTGAAGGGTAGTTCCTCGTCGACTGAGCCCGTCACGTACGCCGGCAACTTCTTCCAGTCCAGCGCGCCTCATCATCCTCATCACGGTCCAAGATGATGTCGCGAATCGACCTACAGATTCAAGAAGAGAAGAGCGCACAAGATTGCCGATATCAACGCGTTCGACTATTTTGACCACTCGAGATGGTCTGAGCGCCGATTCAATGAACTTCAGAAGCAGACTGAGAACGAACTCAATGACGAAACGTTTATCCCTCCTGACTGTCGCGATTCTCCTGGGCGCGATTCTCCTGGGCGCGCTTCCGTGCAGAGGCGCGGACGATCTCGACGCGCTCGAGGCCGACATGAGTTTCTTCACCGAACCGAGCTGCCGCGAGCTCAAAGACGGTATCGGAAAAGGAGACCTCGGCCGCTTCAAGAGCGACGTGCTGGAAGAGGTCGCGAGCGGGCTCCTGGACGGCAAGTACGACAAAGCCTACCGGGCCGCGGACTACGTGCCGTATCCCTCCAGTCGCGCACTCGAGAAGGCGATCAAGCTCGGCGACGGTTTCAGTCGCTACGAGAACATCACCGGCATGGTCCTCGATGCGGGCAAGCACGTCGTCTTCGTCGGCGAGACGGGGGGCACGGAGATTTCGCTCCGGATCCCGGAGTGGATGCGAAAACCGCCCGAGGGAGTCAAGCCGGATAAGGATCCCAACGGCTGGGGACTCAAGAGCCAGACGATCAAGCTCCGGAAGGGAGCGAACGTCGTCGACGTCGAAAAGGGCGGGCTCGTCTACGTGAGCTACTTCGTCGATGAGCCCGAAGGAGCGCCGACGATACCCGTCCACTTTCCCACAGGAAAGGTGAACGGCTACTTCGACGCATCGAAGCACGATAACGACGACTGGAATCGCCTCTTAGACGACGCGGTCAGCCCGATCCTCGATGCTCGCGGCAAGCATATTCAAGTCGCCTACCCCGTCAAATGGTTCAACG
>CAYZGY010001389.1:0-1550 GCA_964478085.1 uncultured Planctomycetia bacterium | reverse complement strand
GGCCCCCCTGGGAGTCATCCTTCCACCTGTTCTGGGCCTACGGGAGCCGATCGAGATGGATTTCCTCCTCGCCTACTGGATGGCGAAGCTGTACGTCACGAACCCCGAGTACCTCGACGAAGCTCCACCGCCAGCACCCGAGAGCCCACCGAGCGGGGTCGACTCCTCATCCGCCGAAGCCGAGGGAACGACGAACGCTCCCTCGACCGACGACTCGACGAGCGAAGAGCCCCAGCAGCAGGGTTCTTAGGTCGAACTCGAACACGACGTCGCCGTCGGGCAGTCTTCGTAGACGACGCAGTTTCGCCCTCGGAACGGCGGAGCCGAACCGAAGAAGAGGAATCCAAGAGCAGCGACCGGGTCGCTGATGTCGATCACGCCACTCTCGTCAAAGTCGAGAGCGGGCCGACACGCAGGGCGCTCCCCGCCGAGAAAGAGCATCGAAAGAGTACAGACCGGATCGGACATATCGAGCCGACCGTCGTCGTTGCAATCGAACGGAGTCCAACCGCCGGTCGTGCCACAGAGTTCGACGTCGAGAGAGGACGTCACGGGAACACAGGCTTCCCCCTGATACGTGACAAGGTTTTCCACCGGATTCCCCTCTCCCCGCATGCCGTCGCGATACACCAGCTCAACTGAATCACAGGCGCCAAGTGTCGGCGCCTCGGCTTCGACCGTCATGCGAAATAGACGAAACTCCCCCTGGGCGGGGAGGGTGGTCGGGAGAATCCACGAGAGATTGAGCGCGGAGATGACACCGGTCTCACCGTTCGGCCCCACCGCGAGCTCCGTCACTTCGAATCCGCGGTCTCGAAGACCATTCTCGTCGTCGCGAACGTCCATGGAGATCGTTCCCTCGATTGAAGCCTCGACGGCGTCGCCTCCGTCGACCGCTACGCTGATCGCCCAGCCCTGAACCCCGGCCTCCTCGGAATCCACGGTGAGAACCACGTAGGAATCAAAACGAACCGTAGAGCCCGGGTGCTGGCTCGAACCCGGATGATCGACGTCAAACGAAAGAGAGAATCGAGGATCCGGATCGGTACCGGGCCCCTCGTCGGCGAGGACCTGAGACGCCGTGAAAGAGAGAATTCCGCCCAAGAGAATCGCCAAGAGCTGACGAGTAGCCATATCGACTGCCTCCGGTTTCAGTTGCGTAGAAGGGCGTACAGATCGCCCAAATCACGAACTGCCGAAGGAGGCATGGGTGGGACCAAAAAACCGTTCCCGTTCCCGTTCCCGTTCCCTGCCTTTCTCTGGCGTTGTTGCATGATTCCTCAGGACGTAACGCCCCTACCCAATGCTCGGTCAGTTGTGGATGGGTTCTGACCGTGGGGCTCCCTGATCATCATCGACACGGCTCCCGGTCAAGTGATGCGCGACGATGAAACCGTGCTCGTCGACTCCTATGTGCAGTTTCCGCCAATCTCGCGTCCGATGCGTCCCGTGCTTCGCCGCGGCCCACGGGCCTTCACCAACGATCTGGAGGCCGGTGCTGTGATCCGGAACCGGCAAGTGATCGAAGCCCAGGATATTGAGCAGCGATC
>CAYZGY010001388.1:0-1551 GCA_964478085.1 uncultured Planctomycetia bacterium | reverse complement strand
CAATCGCACGTCGGAGTGGGGGACGCTCGGTGTCCGTCTCGGAAACGCGGACGGAACCTTCGGCGACCTCGTGGAGCTCGATCCGGGAACGCGCGGTCAGCTCTTCGGGCTCGAGATTGCCGACTTCAACGGCGACGGCTTTCTCGACGTCGCGGTCGGCTTCATCGACTGTCGTGTCGTCTTCTTCCGCGGCCCGCAAGAAGGCACGTTCGTCCCGACGAATGCGAGCTTCATGGTCTACGAACCACAAGCGATGTGCGCGGGCGACCTCGACGGTGACGGAGACGTCGATCTCATCTCTGCATCGTGGGCTGGAAACCTCGTCGTCGTCGAGAATCGTGGCAATCTCTTCGAGAACGCCGAGGAGTTCCGGACGGAGTACGAGACTCCGGACATCGTCCGCACGAGCACCCTCGCGTGCGTCGACGTCGACAATGATGGCGACGCTGATGTCGTTCTCGGAAACGACACCGGAACGATCGTCTACGAAAGTGACGGCAAGCTCGGATTCACGCCTCGAGAAGAGGCGATTGAAGGAACGTCGTTCCCGGTCTCGAACCTGACGACCTCCGACCTCGACGGGGACGGCGACGCAGAGCTCATCGTCAGCTGCCTCGTCTTCTCGTGTATCACCATCCTGACCCGCGGTGAGGATGGAGAGTACGGACCCGCGCTGACCGTCGACGTGCCCGCCGCGGACCACATCCGTGCCGGTGATCTCGACGGCGATGGCCAAGCCGATCTCGTCGGCTCCGGCGAGGTTCTCTGGACCGCGCTGAGCGGCAAGCGGCCCGAAGTCAGCGGTCCGTCGGAAGTCGACGGCTCGCGCCCCTCGGCACAACGCGTCGTGATCAACGAGCTCCTCGCGATCAACGACAGCCTGGCGTTCCCCGAGACGCTCTTGCGCACATCAGACTTCGTCGAGCTCTTCAACGGGTCGAACAACCCCGTCGATATCTCGGGTTGGACGCTCGGCCGCACGTCGCCAACGCAGGAAGTCGAAGGCGTGATTCCGCGAGCGTACACGTTCCCGCCGCAGTCGATCGTCCTGCCGGGCTCGTACCTTCTCGTTCTGCTCGATGGCAAGGACGAGATCGAGTATCCGCACCGCGTCGATTGGCGGCTGCCGGGCGGCGGCGCCAAGGTCCTTCTCCTCGATCGCGCCGGCGACCTCATGGACGAGGTGACCTACCCCGAGCAGATTCCCGACGTCTCCTTCGCACGATTCCGTGACGGGATCTCGTCGTTCGCGTACAACCCTTCGCCGAGCCCGGGTCGAGCCAACCTCGACAACGGCACGGTCGAGCCGAGCGTCTCGCTGATCAACTTCGGACCGCAGGACTTGACGCTCGAGTCGTCGAGCGCCGCGATCATCCCCGGTCAGCCGATTCGCCTCTTCGCCGAGGCCTCGGACGAGTCTGCCGTCATCAACGTCAGTGTCGTCTACCGAACGACGGAGGACCCGCGCGGCATTCCGCAGCGAGCTATCCTCTTCGACGACGGCGCGCACGGCGATGGTGGATTCCAAGACGGACTCTTCTCCGGAACGAT
>CAYZGY010001387.1:1020-1563 GCA_964478085.1 uncultured Planctomycetia bacterium | reverse complement strand
TGCCGAGCTCGGGTCGAAACAGTGTCTCCTTCGCCGCGGCGAATCTCCTTCTCATCACGATGGTCGATGGACGAGAGGGACGTTCCCAGGGCTGGCGATTCACCGACGTCACCACCGACGCGGGATTGACCTACGAGCGCGGGTTCGAGGACATCGGGCTCTTCGACTACGGAGCCTTTCCGTCTGGCGGAGTCGCAGCCGGAGACTACGACGGAGACTACGACGGAGACGGTTGGCTCGATCTCCTGATTCTCGGAATCGAAGAGACGACCGTGCGGCTCTTTCGCAATCGCGGCGACGAAACGTTCGTCGAGGTCACGCGACAAGCGGGCATCGATCCTCCCGGCGACTCGTACTCCGCTGCTTTCGGAGACTACGACGGAGACGGAGATCTCGATTGGTTCGTCTCGAGCATCTGGAATCCAGACGGACGAGCCGAGGGGAATTGGGGGACGTCGGGCAATCGACTCTACGAAAACGTCGGTCGGGGGAGGTTCCGAGATGCCACCGAGGGAGCCGGTGTTCGCATCGGGTATTGGGGTT
>CAYZGY010001387.1:0-1010 GCA_964478085.1 uncultured Planctomycetia bacterium | reverse complement strand
GCACGTTCGGCGGTCTCGACAATGACGGAGATCTCTATCACGTCAATGGATACGGGCTCGTCATCCCGGAGACTGCCGAGTACCACGAGGACCCGGCCGTGCTCTTCATATCGAACGGTGACGGAACGTTCTCCGAGCGGGGAGAGGAGCTCGGCCTAACCGAACGTGGCCAGGGGCGGGGCCTGGTCTGCTTCGATTACGATCGGGACGGAGACCTCGATTTCTTCATCGCGAACAACATGCAGTCCCCACGTCTCGACCGAAACGACGGCGGAAACCGAGCTGACTCCCTCCAAGTCCGTCTCGATGGTCCGAGCCCGAACAGCGAGGCGATCGGCGCCCGCATTGGAGTGACAGCGGGAGGGAGGACGCAGCTTCGCGAGCTTCGATCCGGCTGCAACTACGTCTTCCAGAATCCGGCCGAGGCTCATTTCGGGCTCGGCGAGAGCGATCACGTAGACGAGCTCCAGGTCACTTGGCCGGACGGCAGAGAAGCCGTTCTCCACGACCTCGCGACGCGGCGCTTGGTTCGCGTTACACATCCTTCGCTCGAGCGATTGCGACGAGGGGACGCGAACGGTGATGCGCGCGCGGACCTCAGTGACGCGCTTCGAGTTCTCGGCTTTCTGTTTCTCGGAGATTCGCTCCTCTGTCATGACGCCGCGGACAGCAACGACGACGCTCGTATCGACGTCTCGGACGCGATCTTCATCCTCGAGTTCCTCTTCGTCGGTTCGGCTTTCCCGCCGCAGCCGTTTCCCGACTGTGGACCCGACCGCACTCGCGACGATCTCGGTTGCCTTCGATATCCGGCCTGCGCAGCGTTCGATTCCTCTTCCCTTCCACTCCGACGACGACAATGATCCGGCACGCAACATTTCAGCTCGCGCTCGTCAGTCTGCTCGCTCCGCTCGGTGTGAACGGTGCCGAGCTCGATTTTCAGGTGGGCGTCGCACGGAAAAAGATCACACCGACCGAGTCGCTGTGGATGTCCGGATACCCCCGACGGC
>CAYZGY010001386.1:0-1564 GCA_964478085.1 uncultured Planctomycetia bacterium | reverse complement strand
GTCGTCCGCCGCTTCCGGAGCCCGGTCCAGAGACCGGGAAGACTCCGCGGTCGGATCGCCCTCGCCCCAATATATCGTGCCCCAGAGGAGCTCCCAACCCCAGTAGGCGGCGGTCGAGCGTTGGCGGAAGACGGAGAAGAGGCGGCCGTAGAATCGATCCCAATCCTTGCGATGAAGCCAGAGCGGGGAGAGGAGCTCCCAGCGGCTCTCGTCACCGTCGCGCTCGTACCCGAGGAGCGGCCAGAGCTTCCACTTCTCACCGACGTGCCCATCGACGAGGTCCTCGGTGCGATAGCGCCAGTAGAAGGGCAGGAGCCAGAAGCGCGACGTCTCCTCGCGAATGTCACGGGACCAGTCGTAGCGCTGGATCGGCCAGACGGCGAATTGGCGGAAGCGCTCGCGTTCGACCTTTTTCTCGGCCCGGTCGAGATCGACCGTCTCCTTGATGCCGAAGAACGGCCAGGGGTCGAACTGGTCTTTGCCGAAACGGTAGGGGAAGAAGTAGCCGCCGACGAGCTCCTCGTCGCGCAGCTTGTCGTAGTGAGCGACGTAGAAGGGCCAGAAGATCGTCTCGGTCTTCGAGCGGCGGTTCTCGCGGATGCCGTAGAACGGGACCGTGAAGAATGCGCTCGTACGTTCCCCGCGGTGCCATGAGTCGTTCTCGATCCAGAACGGCCACATCATCACCAAGCGACGGGCGCGTGGCGAGCCGTCGGCATTGTCCCACGCGTACTCGCTGTAGAACGGGAAGGCGCGCCCACCGGACCAACCGCCACCCGAGACGACGTTGAAGAGCGGCCAGAGGATGCTTTGTGAGGTGCGCCCTTGCCACTCGGCGCGCGCCCAGAGTGGAAAGAGCGCGAAGTCGATGACCTCCTGGCCGAGCAAGCCTCGAACGCGCCCGCCGAGCGGGAAGATCGCGAAGTACGCACCTTTTTTCGGATCGCTGCCGCCGAAAAGGATCGGAAAGAGCAGCCAGTCGATGTTCTCGCTGCCGTCGAGGTATCGGCGTGCGTGGTATCGCCAGATCGGGTCGAAGGAGACCTCCTCGCGAATGTCGATGAAGCGAAGACGGCCGAAGGGCATGAGGTACTCGACCGCCCAGTGATCGTCGCCGAGGTCTTCGTACGAGAAGAGGGGGCGGACGTACGTCTCGCGAATCGCGTCTCGCGTCTCGAGGCTCGGGGAGTCGTAAATCTCGAAGAGAGGGGGCAGGCCGCGCGTGCCTTCGACACTTCGACACGACGAGGCGACAGTCGTCAGGACGAGGACCAGGGAGAAGAGCCGGAGAGCTCGGGAAAGCCGCACGGGACGATCGATTCCTGCGGTTCTCTTCAGCGAAGTCGGACCCGGGGGAAGAACTCGGGAATCAGGTGCCGCCAGATGTAGTAGTTGCGCTGCTTGCGCGGGACGAGGTGGCACGGATTGATGCTGAGCGTCTTGGTCGCACCGTCGCCGCCGTCGTCGTCGGTGAGCAGGAGACTGAGACCGAACTCGAAGCCTCGGTCGGGGGGCGATCCGTCACGGTAGCGCGGGAAGGAGTTCCACGGTAGGGCTACTTCGT
>CAYZGY010001385.1:0-1567 GCA_964478085.1 uncultured Planctomycetia bacterium | reverse complement strand
GCGATGTCATCCCGCTGTGGTACCTCGACGAGGCGACGGCGCTCTGGGTGCAGGAAGGGGAGAGCGAGGTGCTCGATGTCGACGGCCGGCTCATCCTGTCGGGAGAGGTGACGCACTTCACATGGTGGAACTGTGATATTCCCATGGATCTCGCGTGCATCCGGATAGAGGTCAGCGGCAGGGCCTTGGAGCTCGGCGTCGAGGGCCTCACGTACGCCGGCAGGTTCAGAGGAAATGATCACTCGACCACTACGTGGGACCTGCAGGTTCTGCGCTCGACATCCACGAACCAGGAGCTCTCTCTTCTCGCCGCGGACATCCTGGGGCAGGAGTACTACCTCGAGGAAATCGCCCCGGGAACGCTCTCTCCGACTCTGGACGCCGCGCAAGCTCTCGTTCTCGTCAGTCCGACGACATCCTACTGGGAGTGCCTCGATATCGGTAGCTACGTCATCGAGACGGATCTGCCACCCTTCGCAACACTCAGCTCGAACTATGGAGGACTCTGCGTCGGGGAGCCGAACACGATCACGATGAGCGTGGTCGCGGCAGATGCGGACGGAGAGATCGTGTCCATCTCGTGGAGCGCCGATCCCGCTGTGACTCTCAACCCCATCTCCGAGACGCTGGTCGAGGTGGAAGTTCCCGACATCGTAGGCGAGTACTTCGTTTCGGCCGTCGTGAGCGACGACGACGGGAACTCGAGCGAGGCACGAAGGACGATCCTCGTTGGTGACTGCGCAGCAACCACAACTCCGTTCATCCGCGGCGACGTGAACGGTGACGGGCGGCTTGACTTAGAAGACGCGATCGTGCTCTGGAGCTCCTTGCCGTTCCTGCCGGCCATCAACGGAGTCGACGTGGACTGTAACGTCACCACCCCCAATCCGGAACCGTTCTTGTTCGTCCTCTGCGACGACGCTGCTGACGCGAACGACGATGGACTCGTCGACTGCGGCGACGGCGCCGACATCATCGCGTCGCTCTTCGAAAATGGAGCGCCTCTCCCCATGCCGACAGACGAGTGCGGAGAAGATCTAACGGCCGATGGTCTCGGTTGCGGAGTCTATCCCTGCCAGTAAGTCCTCGCTGAACCCGGATTCGTCGCGCCTCCCCCCCCCCGGTGCTCGATACGCGACGGATTCGGGTTTCACCTCGCGACCTGAGGACCGAGACAAGAGCCTCCTCGCAGCCAAGATCGTCGATGGCGACGCTCGCCGTGGCTCTGCCTCGAAACGCTCTCCGTCCCGTTGGAGGGCTCGGCCGGCTCGTTCCTGAACTCCGAGGCGTGAAGCCGGGACGTCAATCTCCCTCTGGCGCTCCTTCGCGCGCTTGAGCATCACCTTGCTCATGCACGGGAGAAAGTGACTGCGAAAGAGAGTTCGTCATGCGAAGAAGCTAGAACGCCTGGGCCCTCTGAGCGGAGGGATCGCCCAGGGCTCTCGGTGCCCAGTTCGGGCGCCCCGTTCCTCGTTCGCGCCCCGGGGCGCGCGCCAGTCAAGGCTACAGTGGGTGCAACGACGGATCGGTCGAGGTGGGAAGCGGGGGCGGGCGCGGCGGCAACCGA
>CAYZGY010001384.1:0-1569 GCA_964478085.1 uncultured Planctomycetia bacterium | reverse complement strand
CCCGTCGATCGGTTTCGAGGGGGACGAGATCCGCATCGAGGGGGGGCCGTTTGCTGACGAGGCGCGCGACAACATCGTACGGTACCCCGATCCGGCGACGGACACCGTCCTGATGGCAAACGTCGTCGGCGCGGACCTGCACGAGACCGATCCCGTGGTCGTCGCCCTTCGTGTGGTTGTCCCTGTGGGCGCCGAGGACGCGCGCCGGTGGGAAGTGTCGGTGGAGCGCAACGGGGTCGAGTCGAACGAGCTGACGTTTCGTATCGGCTCGCCCTTCGTGCGAGTCGACACTGCACGGGATCGCTGGCTGGACGTGAACAACTCGGGCCAGGTCGTCGCCGGCAACTACGTCGTCACCCCCGTGCCCGGGGAGAATCCGGGCGACCCGCCGCGCTGGTACGTCGACGACGACGGCGACGGCGAGAACGACCTGTTCGTGCGGCTGACGGCCATCGAGACCGAACGGGGTGTGGGGCACAACAGCGGGGCGCGGTTGATCAACGATACGGGAAACATCTCGGGGGCCGCGGGCATTCTCGACCGTAGACTGCGGGACGAATTCTACGCTGCCTTCTGGTCGGACCCGGACATGGCGGTGAACGTGACGCAGATCATCATGACCCACGTGCAAGAGGATCTCTTCCCTGAATTCGGCATCAGCTACGTGATGATGCCGATCTCTCGAGGTGTCGTGGCGATGAGCTCCTCGAACGCGCTGCTGGACAACACCGGGGGCGCAAAGGTGATTCGCGGCACGGACGTGACCTGGCTCGGAGGACTTCCCGAGTGCCGGGGTTGCATCCGGGGTCGCTTGAACGTGGGCAACATCCGGTACGCCTCGGCGCACGGCGTCGACATCAACGACGCCGGCGTGGTCGTCGGCACGAGCCGCGAAGACGACGGACGGAACCGGCCGGCGATGTGGGACGCCGGGGGCAACCGGACCTTCCTGGGCGAGCTCCTCGTCGACCCGCTCTTCGTCGATTGGGACAGCGGCCCGAGGGCCATCAACTCGTCGGGACAGATCGTCGGCTTCCTGCCGTCGGAGAGCGGCTCGCGTCCGGTGATCTGGGAGGGCACGACGCCGAGGGGCCTCGGGCACCACGGGGGACCGGACGGTGAAGCGCACGACATCAACGACCACGGACAGATCGTCGGCTGGATGCGCGACGAGACCGGCCAGCAGCGCGGCGTGCTGATCCTGCCGCAGCCGGCCTACGGAGTGGACGCGGGGATCCACCGCTTCACGGACCTGATCGACGTGGGCATGCCCCGGTCGGAGTATCCGGTACGGATCACGGAGACGGGCTTCATCCTGACGACGGAAGGGAGGCTCTTCCGGCCACGGTAAACGAGGGGAACGCAGGGACGGCGATCCGACCCGAGTCGCTGACGCGACGCATCGAGGGGAGGATCTCCAGCGTCCCTGCTACCCGTCAGCGTCGGGGCGCGACGCAGCGAAGGTCCCGGGAGAAGAACGGCTCGGCGAGACACGTCGGCCGTGGAGCTTCCGTGCCTTCTTTTTTTTTGGCACTCGGCTCGACCCTTCTCGCTCCCGCGTCCAATCTC
>CAYZGY010001383.1:0-1583 GCA_964478085.1 uncultured Planctomycetia bacterium | reverse complement strand
CGTCCGATCGTCTTTGGCTCGCTTCTGTGAGGATCCGATCGGGGGACCAACAGGATGGGACGCGGTGGTGGATCAGCGCGGTGGTACCGGCCATCGGATTTCTCTCCAGCTCTTTTCTCGGGCTTCGAGGCGCGACTTTCGTCGCTCACGACTTGAAGGATCAGCGATTCTGACTTAGCTTGTCTCGGTGTCAGATCAAGGAGAGGAGTCGGAGAGGGAGTCCCGCTCGTGTGGGTGGGATAGGAGAGGTTCAGCAGGATAGATCGGGTATGACCGGCCGCCCGACAAGTGTTCGAACGGCCTCAGGTCATGGGGTTGGTGGCCGGTTGCTCGGCCTCGCGGAACTGACCCTCTCCGACGGTGGGGCCGCGACGCGCCCCGTACGGGATCGACGACGTGGCGAGTCGCGGTGTTTTCGATTCGGCGTTTCCGCCGCAGGCTTCTCATTTGTTTGGTGAGACAGGATAGCGCAAGATATTTCCAAAGATCAAATAGATTCTCGAGGTCTCAATGGGTTTCGGTAAGCACTGGGAGTGGCGCGGCTTTGGCGTGCCGAGCGAGTCACTCACCGAGCGGATCCGCGGATTTCCGACGATTTACGCGACGCCACAGAAGGTCACGGACCGCTATCTCTGGACGCCGGGTTGTGAGGTGAACCTCAAGCTCCGCTTCGACCAGTTCAAGATCAAGCGACTCGTCGACGAGGGAGTCGGCGGCGTCGAGGAGTGGCTCGAGGATCCGCACGAGAACTACGATTTCCCGCTCGACGGTCTGCTCTATCACGAGGTCGCGACGATCTTCGGCAGCGAGGGCGCGCCGCGTGCCGTCTCGCTCGAGGACGAGCACGAGTTTCTCGATCAGCTCTCGAAAGACATTCCGGACTTGCAGGTCTTCGCCGTCGACAAGCTCCGCTGGCAACACCGCGGTCCCGAGGGCACGGCCGAGATCGTCGAGTTCGCGGAGATTCGCGCGCCCGAAGCGTGCGTCTCGATCGGTATCGAGGACGACGACCCGGAGAAGATCCGGCGCACTCTCGAGGAGCTCGGCCTACCGGGCGAGTTGCGGACGCTCAATTACCTTCAAGCGATCGATCTTTGGGGGCGCGGGAAGCAGGTTCTCGATACAGCGAACTGAGGATCGGCGTGCCCCGATTCCGGAATCGGAACGTCGCCAGATGTCCGGAGCAGCTTTTCTTCCGCTCGATTCGACGCTTTTCGGATCGTGTGATAAAGTCCTGATGAGCCGGTAAACGAGGCAGCGCTTTCAGGCGACGGGGGAGACGTCGCCACCGTCTCACCGAGGCAGGAGGACTACAGAAGAAGAACAGCGGACCTTGTCTTCGCGATTCCGTCGCGGAGCTGCGGGTCTCCGCTCTCTGTGCGACCAGGGGCTCTCGGCGGCGTCATTCGCGCGGCATTCGCCACGCACGACCCACGCCCGAGCCCGATACGAACCATCAGCACGGTGGCGGATTTCTCGCAGCGCACGGGAACGCGATTTCGATGACGCACTCGAACCGATAGCGAATGAGACGACCGACTCGCGGGACGCCGCGGCTCGGTCGTCTTTTCTTTTCCACAGGC
>CAYZGY010001382.1:0-1583 GCA_964478085.1 uncultured Planctomycetia bacterium | reverse complement strand
CTCTTGCGCTCGTGGCGGCACTCGGGCTTCGGGGTGGACGCGAGCCGTCGAGTGGAGAACGACAAGCTGTCGAAGGAGGTCGCCGGGTACGTCACGGCCCTCGAAGCCGTCGTCGCCCGCCACGACGACGCCGTCGGCTACGCGTTCGCGATCAACGGCAAGCTCAACACCGCCGATGTCTATGCCTCACACGCGCTCTTCGGAAAGCTCTGGCCGAAGCTCCTCCAGGCCTCGGCTGCCGAGGCCATCGGCCAGCTCGGCGGGGAGAAGGCGGGGTCACGTTGCACCGCCCAGGACATCGCCGCCTGCCTGGCGAAGACCGGCGGTGAGGAGAAGTCGAAGAAGGCCGGCGACGTGACGACCGTCTCGCACGAGTCGAAGGACGGCGTGATCTTCGAGACGCTCCTCGGGGCGCAGCCGGCTACGCTGGAACTATCTGACGAAGTGAGGAGCGCAGCACCCCAGCGAGAACGTCCCCGGAGCGGGCACCACGAACGGATCAGCCGACCCGACCTGCCTTCCTGCGATCACGTCATCCCGGGTAACGAGGTGGCGACGAGAAACGGGCCGTCGAGCCGACTGACGATCCGGGAGCACCCCGACACCGAGCAGGGGGAGAGGGACGCATGCGCCCCTGCAAGCCGATCGAGTGGACGCATTTTCCGGTCCTCGAGCCGGTCGATCGAATAACACAGCGCCTCCGTCGTCCCATCCCTGTCGACCATCATGGGTAGCCAGACACAGGAGGACGCACGATGAAACGACTCGCAATACTCGTATTCGTTCTGTCAGCCGGAGCCGTTGGCTGGGTTGCGGCAGAGCTGGACGGACGCCGCAACGCCGAGGCCTATCAGCAGAAGTCGTTCTCCGGCTCGGTATCGGTCGGCCGAACGCAGGTCGGCTTCTCGATGCCTGCGGGCTATACCGTCAAGGGTAAGCTCGGCAGCCCACGCGTCTTCTCCGACACCCGCGAGAATCGCTTCGTACCGGACACCTACGGACCCGTGCTCACGATCACGGCCCACGGGGATGACGCCGTACTCTGGTTCAAGGACTCCGCCGGCAGCATCCGGAACGTCACGCTACCCGCCGCGAACCGGCGACTGTATGCGCTCCAGACGCAGAAGGCGACGGTACGGCAGATCAACCGGAAGTCGGGGAAGCACTGAAGGGACCGGTAGATCTCCGGGCAGAATCGTCGCCGACGCAGCGGTCACGGTGCAGGGCGGCAGAGGAGAAGAGGAGCGCGCAGTCTAGTCGCCGAGCGACCAGAAGGTCAGCGTCTCGAGGTCCTTCACCAGCACCCCGCTCTGCATCAGGACCGGAGGTGCCCAGGTGGGACTTTCGGCCACACGATAGGACGCGACCTTCTCGAAACGATCGCCGCGCGCCGCGGTGATTCTGAGCTCGCCGTCATTGATGAGCGCGACGACGTGACCCGGAATCGACAGAAACGCCACGTTTCGCCCTGTTCTCGCAGGTCCCTGCCAGAGGATCTCACCCGTACTGGTGTCGAGACAGAAGAGCCGTTCGCCAGGGCCGGGTGAGATGTGGATTCGATGTACACAACGGTGCACTTTGAG
>CAYZGY010001381.1:0-1589 GCA_964478085.1 uncultured Planctomycetia bacterium | reverse complement strand
GGCGCCGAGTTTCCGGCGAAACCCGTGATCCTGGAGCCGCTCGCGCGGAGCCTGCTCGACGAGCGCGGCGCCGGGGAGATCACGGCCGCCGGCGGCTCCGACGTCTACGAGCTCATCGTCGCCGCCGGGCAGCGCATCTTCATCGAGCGCACCGCGACGAGCAACGCGGCCGTCCTCAACTGGAAGCTCGAAGACGTCTGGGGCCGCGTCGTTCTCAGCAACTTCACGAGCCTGGGGAATCTCGGACCGACCGCGCTGATGGGTGGCACGTACACTCTTTCGAGCCTGAGCGACGGCGCGGGAACGGGGACCTACGAGTTTCGCGTCGCCGACGCGACCGGGGTGGAAGACTCGTTCGTCGTCGGCGACACCGTCAGCGGCGAAGTGACCAACGCAGGCCAGACGCACCGACTGGGCTTCTCTGCCCCCCCGGGCTCACGACTCTTCCTCGATCTCCTCTCGAGCTCGAACTCGGGCCGCCTCAACTGGCAACTCGAAGACTCTCTCGGCCGGCTCGTCTTTCCGCGGACGTCCAGTCTCACCGACATCGGCCCGCTCGGCCTCCTCGGAGGCGACTACGAGCTGCTGATTCTCGGGGAGTCGGCCGCCAAGGGCACCTACGAGTTTCGACTCGCTCCCGTGATCGACGACGAGAGCGCCATCTCGATCGGCGACTCCCTCAGCGGTTCCATCGAGCAGCCCGGCAGTCGCGACGTCTACACCTTCAGCGCCGCGCCCGGCGCGGTCGTGTTCCTCGACGTCACGGCGACGTCGAACTTCTCGCGGCTCAACTGGATTCTCGTCGACGTCAACGGGCGCAGCGTGATCGCACGCACCACGAGCCTCGGCGACCAGGGACCGATCGACCTCGCGGGCGGCGATTATCGACTGACGGTGCTCGCGGAGGGCGGCGCGACCGGGACCTACGACTTCACGCTCGCGACGGTCGTCGACGCCGAGGCGACCATCGCCGTCGGAGACACGGTCGTCGGATCCATCGACGCGGCCGGCAAGACGCAGCGCTACGCTCTGTCGCTCGCTACGAACCAGCGGGTCTTTCTCGACTTGCTGAGCACCTCGAACGTGGCTGCCCTCAACTGGATGCTCAGCACCGTCGAAGGACGGACAGTCGTCTCTCGGACGACGAGCCTCGCCGACCGAGGGCCGCTCGCACTCCAAGCGGGAGACTACACTCTCAGCGTCGTCGGCGAAGGGGGTGCGACGGGAGACTTCGAGTTTCGCCTCGTCGAAGTCGTGGACGAGGCGATCGACATCGTCGTCGGCGAGGTCGTGGCCAGCGCCATCGATGCGCCGGGCCAGAGCGACGTCTTCACGTTCACCGCGGCTGCGAACCAGGTCGTCCTGCTCGATTTTCTCGCCTCGTCGAACACCTTCGGGATCAACTGGTTTCTCCGCGACAGCCTCGGGCGCTCCATCTTCTCGCGGACAAACGCGCTGAGCGACCAGGGCCCCTTCACGCTCGTCGGCGGAGACTACGCGTTGACGGTGATCGGCGAAGGGGCGTCGACGGGCAGCTACGAGTTCCAGATCGTCGAAGAGGGAACGGGAAACCACTCCGCGACGGGCAG
>CAYZGY010001380.1:0-1589 GCA_964478085.1 uncultured Planctomycetia bacterium | reverse complement strand
GTGCGGAGCCCCCGGCCTGGGGACGCCTGGGCGCGCGCGCGTTGAGCTCGCCGAGCGCTCCGCCGAGGAAGATGCCGACGCCGTGCGACTCGTCGAGCTTTCGAGCCAGCGCGCCTGGGTAATCGGCCGAGATCTTCTCGTCCTTCGGGGAGAGGATCGGATGCCCCGCGAAGTTGACCACGGTCGAGATCGGCGAGCCATCGACAGACTCGACGCGGATGATTCCGACCTCCGGGTCGAACGTGCCACCGATTCGGCGATTGCGTTGAAGGCCCGCGGTCTCGACGGTTCGGGCGCCGAGCTTCGCGTCGACGAGATTCGAGTTCGCGGATTCGATCGATGTGACGATCCGCTCGACGAGGTGCTCGAACATCTTCGGGTCGAACTTGCCGAGCATGTAGAACTCGAAGCCGGCGTGATCGACGAAGGCCCCGACACTCGTGTGCGTGTGTGTCGCTGCGAGGAGAACCTCCGAAAGCTGAAGGCCGCGTTCGCGTGCGCGCAAGGCGACGGCTTCGCGTAGCTCGGTCGTCATGATGAGAAGATCACACGAGACGATCGCGATGCGTCGAGCGCCGTTGTCGAGCAGCAGCGCGCGCGCGGAGACCGGGTCACGAATTCCCTTCGCGACGCCCGGCATCGGGCCGTAGGTCGCCATTTGGATCGGGTCTTGCCAGCCTTCGAGCAGGTCGACTCGAGCCGCGCCCGCGCGCAAGGGGCCTTCGTCGCTGCCGTTCTCTCCGGAGGCGAGAGGATAGGCAGCCGCGTACTGTCGCTCGAGTTCGGCGACCGCGTTCTCGTCGTCGAGGAGCTTCGGATCTTCGACGAAGGGACGAAAGAGCTCGGGACGGGCGAGCTCGATCGCGCGGTGCACGTTCGGATACGAAGGCGGAAAGTGCCGAAAGCAGATCGTCTCGGCGACGAGCTTGTCGACGTCGCGCTCGTTCTGAAAGAGCATTCTCCAGAGCGCGATCATCATGCCTGTGCGATCAGCACCGGCTGCGCAGTGAACGAGGATCGCTCCTCCGTCGCGACGAGCGCGATGCGTCAGCCGAATCATCTCGAGCACCTGTCGAGGATTGATCGCACGTCGCGCCGACATACGAATCGGCACGATCTCGACACCGACCTCGTTCGCGAGCTTCGACTGGTGGTCTTTCGGTTTGCCGCGCAGCCGAAACACGTAACGCAGATCCGTTCGCGCCTTGAGAAACCGTAGGAGAGTCTCGCTCGGCTCGTCCGAGCGGTAGAGGAAGCCGGGCTCGACCTCGCCGAGATTCTCCGGAAAGTGCCGCAAGAGCTCGAGGCTCGAGAGCGGCTCGAAGGAATCGTCGACGGTGATGCCGGCAGGGTTGCTCTCACTCGCGCGTTTCGAGACGTGCTTCTTGCGCACGAGCGTATTGCACGAGGACAGCGCGAGCACGAGCGTAGATGCTATAATAGCGGCGAGAGCGAAACGGAGTCGTCGATCCAGGCTTTGTCGATCAGTGGACATGCAGAGTCACCGTCGGGCTGACATTCAGCGGCGCGAGCGCGCGACCGTCGCCGTTTCGAGAAAGGGCTTTTCCGGTCGGTAGACGCCGCCACAG
>CAYZGY010001379.1:0-1592 GCA_964478085.1 uncultured Planctomycetia bacterium | reverse complement strand
ATCACCGTGATAGAGCAGGCTGCGAAAACGGACGACCCCTACGCTCGGAAAACCATGGATGGCGTTCCAGTCGACGTGTTCTTGCGCCCGGTCTCCTCGCTCGATCCGGCCTGCGTTGTGAAGGGGCGCGAGCCGAATGGCCTGCAGCGCGTTTGTCAGGCAATCGGTGCACGTTCCAGCTCGGCGTGCCCGATCTTCGAAGGCGTCGATCCAGGAGAGCTGCTGATCGACACCGTACATGTTCGCGAGGATCGTTGCCTGATGCAGGAACCAGAACCCCTCACGATCGATCGAAATCGTAGCGACTTGAGCCTCGACGAATTCCCACGCCTCAGCGACTCTTCCCGCACGGAGCAGAGCTTCTGTCTCGATGATCGGACTCATTCCGAGCGTTCCGTTTGGAATCTACCGCTCGAGATTCGGAGTCGTTTCCGATGCCAAATCACTGAACGACAGAATCCCCGCCTTTTTTCATCCTGGTTTACGGTGTCAATTCCACCGTCATACTCGTCGCGCTTTCGGTCGCGATACGGAATTCGAACCGATGCACCTCCCACGGTTCGCCGTCAGCGACCTCGCAGTAGACCTGCAATCGCCCAAAGACCTCACCTTCGATCGGGTCCGATTTCGCCCAGAAGTCGGTGACTTCGACCTCGAGGTGAGTGACTGGACCGATCTCGAGCAGCTGGGAAAGCTTCGTGAACCCCGCAGGCGATTCCAAGATGTCTGAGAGCGCTTCGAGCTCTCGGGTAGTTCTGGCGATCGGGCGAACGTTTTCACGGGCCGCGCTTCGCGTCACGTTCCAGGCGCCCTCAGCGCTCGTGCCGACGACGATCTCCCCGTCCGTCGTCGGGCACGCAGCGTACGTCGGACCCAATCGACGGGTGGAGGGCGAATCAGAAACACCAAATCCGAAACGGTGAACCCGCGAGATACCGACGAAAGTCTTCCCCGGACTCGATGGCGCGTCGACGCATGCCGCGACGACTCCTTTGCCCTCAAGTGCTTCGAGCATCAACGAGTTGATCGCGACCAGAGAGAACCGGGTGAGATATCGATTCAGATCCGCGGAGTTCTCCCGTAGTACTGTGCTGACCGAAAGAATCTCGTCAGGCGACCGGAAAAGCTCAGTCTCATCTGTCGTCGGACCGCCCCGGACCTCCGGATCTTCTGCGACCCAGCTCCACGCCACCGCCAGGCACATCCCCGCCGCTAGCACGCCGGCTGTAGTGCGTCTCCAAGTGCTCGTTCCAGAAGCACTCTTGGTCATCGTGGTCCCTTCGACGGCGAGTCGCCTTCCCTACGCGACGACTCGTCAGTTATTTTCCATTAAGCACAGAAATGTAGCGTAGTCGGTCGGGCAGATGTCCATCAACGGGAATTCTTCGCGGTGATGCCGAAACGGGAGATAATCCGCTCGGCCCGGAGCCTTCCGGTAATCATTAGGTTTTGCCAGTTAACGAGTTACGGGAACTCGAGGAGGCTTTCCGAGCGTGCTTAGGCTGGCCGAGTCAGCTATGATTCTTAGGCATTCTGTGGGCGGATTCCCTCCGGAGGAGCGTCTGAGCGGGGGGGAGTCGATCGGGCCCGGA
>CAYZGY010001378.1:0-1598 GCA_964478085.1 uncultured Planctomycetia bacterium | reverse complement strand
GCGCGACTCGGAGGAGGAATCTCTCTGGATGACGTCTGGAAGGACACGGATCGGGAAGGGGAAGGAAGGGTTTCCGGCAAGAATCGTCGCGGGAGGCTTCGAAGGGGTCATCGTCGCGTGATGCGACCCGTCGATTCTACCTGATGGGCTCCAGGCTGCCGAGAATTGCACCCGGGGGCCGAATCCGCTATAAAGCTCCCTTTTCCGCCGTTCGGCGGCACCGGATCGAACGCCTCGAAGAAACACACCGCCCGGCCAAAAAAGGCACCGAGAAAAGCCGCTTTCGAAGGGCCGAGCCTACAGGAGACCAGGATTCGATGAAGACCCTACACATTGGGGGAGTCCGCGAGCAGATCATTGAGCGTTCCGACATGCCGGCTGCGAAGCTGCGCAAGATCCTCGGGAAAGAGACCGTCGCGGTCATCGGCTACGGGGTCCAGGGTCGCGGTCAGTCCCTCAACATGAAGGACAACGGCGTCAGCGTGATCATCGGTGTCCGCAAGGGCGGCGTGAGCTGGAAGCTGGCTCAGCAGGACGGTTGGAAGCCCGGCAAGACGCTCTTCGATATTCCCGAGGCCGTTCGCAAGGGCACCTGCGTCCAGTACCTCCTCAGCGACGCCGGTCAAAAGGACCAGTGGCCGACGATCAAGGAGAACCTCCAGGAGGGTTCGGCGCTCTATTTCTCGCACGGTTTCAGCGTCACGTACTCGAAGATCACGGGAGTCGTTCCTCCGAAGAACATCGACGTGATCCTCTGCGCGCCGAAGGGATCGGGCACGACGGTCCGTCGTCTCTTCCTCGAGGGCCGTGGTATCAACTCGAGCTTCGCGGTCCACCAGGATTTCACCGGCCGCGCCCGCGAGCGCTGCATCGCGCTCGGTATCGCGATCGGTAGCGGCTTCCTCTTCGAGACCGACTTCGAGAAGGAGGTCTACAGCGACCTGACCGGTGAGCGTGGTGTGCTCATGGGCGCGATCTACGGCATTTGGCTCGCGCAGTACGAGGTCCTCCGGAAGAAGGGTCACTCGCCCTCGGAGGCTTTCAACGAGACCGTCGAAGAGGCGACGCAGAGCCTCTACCCGCTCATCGCCGAGAACGGCATGGACTGGATGTACGCGAACTGCAGCACGACCGCTCAGCGCGGCGCGCTCGACTGGTACAAGAAGTTCCGCAACGCGACGAAGCCGGTCTTCGAGGAGCTCTACGAGTCCGTCGCCAACGGCACCGAGACCAAGCGCACGCTGCGCGTGAACTCGCGTCCCGACTACCGTGAGCGCCTCGAGAAGGAGCTCAAGACCGTGCGCGAGTCCGAGATGTGGCGTATCGGCGCCGAGATTCGCAACCTGCGTCCCGAGCGTCAGGCGGCTGCTAAGAAGGGTGGCGCCAAGAAGAAAAAGAAGGCGACCAAGAAGAAGGCTGCGAAGAAGCCCGCAGCCAAGAAGCCTGCCGCGAAGAAGGCCGCCAAGAAGAAGACGGCTAAGAAGAAGACGGCTAAGAAGAAGCGCTGAGCCGGCGATCTTCTATCGAGCCTGCTCGAGCCGGCGATCTTCTATCGAGCCTGCTCGAGTCGGTGATACTTCCGGGCTGCCAAGTCCCGG
>CAYZGY010001377.1:0-1600 GCA_964478085.1 uncultured Planctomycetia bacterium | reverse complement strand
GAAGTGGATGAAGGAGCTCCTCGACGCGCAGAAGGCCGGGCGCGATCTCGATCCCCATCCTGCGAGTCGCGACGCCGCGAAGTTGCCGTCTCCGAAGGTCGCCGCGGACCAGTTCTCCGGGCACGCCGCATGGATCGACGGGGACTGGAAGCTCCATCGCATCCACGGAAAGAAGGGCGGCGTCACGTGGGAGCTCTACGACCTGGCGAAGGATCCGAAGGAGACGAGCGATCTCGCGGCGGAGCAGGGCGAGCGGGTCGCGAAGATGCGAGAGGCGCTCGAGACCTGGCTGCGCTCGGTCGTCGCGAGTCTCAACGGCGAGGACTACAGCTCTTGACAGCGCGATGAGCCAGAATTCTTGAGCGAGCTGACGAAACACAATCAGGAGTTCTACGACTCGGGCTGGCGGGGCGCGCGCGTCCGCGCCCCCGAGCACGCGAATACCTGGGCGAAGGTCCGAGCGCTGATGGAGGGGGTCGACGGGCTTCTCGAGATCGGCCCCGGCGTCCGCCCGCGGCTACCCCTCGCGCGGGCGCGATTCCTCGACGCTAGCGACGTCGCGGTCGAGAAGCTCCGACAATCCGGCGCCGAGGTCACGGCGGGGGACATCTCCGAGATCCCGTTCGAGTCGGAGAGCTTCGACTTCGTCTGCGCGCTCGACGTCATCGAGCACGCCGACGATCCTCCCGCCGCGCTGCGCGAGGTCCGGCGAGTGCTCAAACCCGGTGGCCGACTCCTCTTCTCCGTGCCGATGTTCGCCGATCGTTGGACCGAGTTCGACGAGCTCGTCGGTCACAAGCAGCGGTTCGATCCCGAGGATCTGGCAAACTTGCTCGAGGAGCTCGGTCTCGAGGTCGTCGAGAGTGCTCGGTTCAGCAGTTTGCCGCGACTGCGGGTTTTTCTGCGCATCGGAACCTGGACCCTGCGTCGCTTTCGACGCGCGGCGATCTGGATCGAGGACCGCCTCGTGCAGCCGGTTCAGCGGCGTTTTACGCGCGACCTCGAATGGCAGTCCGGATTCGTCGTTCCTGAACGCGTCGACGGCTTGATTCTCCACTGTCGGGCAGGCTCCGGGAATTCTCTTAAGTGAAAGTCTTTTCGCCTTTTGGTGCTTGTCGAAGGGGCCCCTCACGCTACGATGAATCCTGGCGTTCTACTGGTGGGACGCACGTTGGTGTCGTGCTTTTTCGCCGAGTGTTTCGGATCGCGCGAGGGTGAATTCGGGTCGTGGTCGCGATCTCTCGATTCCATCTGTCGTACAGGGTCCTCCCGACGAAGCCGGCCTGCTGTCGAGCCGGGCCGTCAGCTCAACTTTGGATGATTTTCAGTCATGAACAACGCGCTTTCGCGGAGCTTCGTCGCTGCCGCGCTTTGCTCGGTTTTGGTGCTTTCCTTTCCTCGCGGCGGTCTCGTCGCCCAGAACGAGCTCCTGATCACGGAGCTGAGCGCCTGGCGCAGCGCCGGCCTTCGCGATGAGGACAACGAGTTCAACGACTGGTTCGAGATCTACAACAACTCGGACCAGGAGATCGATCTGCGCGGCTTCAAGGCGACGGATGACGCGGAAAACCTGACGAAGTGGGAGTTTCCCGCCGTTTCG
>CAYZGY010001376.1:0-1602 GCA_964478085.1 uncultured Planctomycetia bacterium | reverse complement strand
CGCCAGCACCGTGCTCGGTGTTCTGCTTGCGCATCTTCTCGTCGCCGAGAGCTTCGAGCTGCGCGAGGGCTTGTTTGAGAGTCATGCTCGAGATTGTAGCGCGGGTGGACCCCGTTCGGGAATGCTCGCGTCGGTCGCGATTCGGTTTCGAGTGGCTTTCCGCGAGCCCGGCTCATCGCCCCCGCCCGACAGGTTCTGCACGGACCGCCGGCCAGCCGAGGAGCTGTTGTCTTCGTCCACGCACCCGCGGACGGTGAGGAGGCCCGGGCTCTCCGAGCGTCGGGCGTTCGAGAGGCTCGACCGCTCGACCGCTCGACCGCTCGAGCCCGACGACACTCCAACGTGGTACGAGATCCGGGACGGCCCCCGGGACAGGGCTTCTTCACTCGAACGGAGCAGCAGACATGGGAGTCTGGGGTCCGGGCCTGTACTCGAACAACATCGCCTGTGACATCCGGGAGACGATCGCCGTTCTGGCGAAGCTGACTCGCTCCGGAAACGAGCTGCTGCGGATCCTCGTGCATGTTCCGGACCATCCTCGACGAACCGCACCTCGGATACCGCGAGGCTGGAGACGACGAGCCCGAGACCGGCCTGTTCTGGTACGTGGTCGCCGATCAGTTCGAGAAGCGCGGGATCGACTGCCACCGCGCGAGTGAGGAGACGCGACACAGACTCGACGTCGAGCCCGGGCAGGATCACCGCGACGCTGGTCTGGCTCAGGGAGCCGCGGAGCTTGTCGCGCGCCTTCTTCAGCCGGTAGTCCACGGTGCGGGGGTGGAGGCCGAGATCCTCGGCGACCTCGTCGGTCACGACCTCAAAGAGATTGTCGAAGACCATCTCGAGGAGCTCGTTCGTGTAGCTGCGCGGGCGGTAGTGCCTCGCAGCAGCGGCCGGAGTCGGAGCCGGAACTATGGCGCTCGGGAGCCCCGTCGTGGCGCGGCGGTGCCGTGGGCGCGCGAGCCTGGAGCTCGAGCGGCGAGAGACCAAGGCCGGGGACGCGAGAAGTCCGCGTCAGGCGTGGTTCGTGGTCACCACGCGCCCGGCGGCGAGTGCGCCAGGACGGCCGCTGGATGCTGGACGGAGGCGAGAAGCCGTGACGGCGGCGGCGGGCGGGCAGGTGGGTAACAGGAGCCTACGACGAGGGTATCGGGTTTTCCAGAAGTGAATCGAGCGAACGGGTCGGTCTGTTGCTCTGCGCTTCGGAACTCGTAGCCGACGCACGCATCAATCGGGATGACCTCGCCGAAGTTTGCGGCCAGGATCGCTTGCTCAGGAAACTGGTTTCGAACCCGGTGGAATTCGACTTCCCTAAATCGTTGCGCCGTCGCGTCCCCCGAAACGGCCTAGTTCGGGACTCGTCCCGAGGTCCAAGAGAAAGAGAGCGCAACCGGGCGTTTTCAGCGCACAGAACCGCCCCACAGCTCCCGAGCCTCGTCCCGAGGTAGCGGACCAACCGGACGCCGCAAAGCGTTGCCCACCAACGCGAAACGACGCCCGAAGGCGCCGTCTTGCGCGTGTCTCGTCCCCGCCGCGGAGAGCGGTTGCGAGAAAGATGATTGGTGGAGGAATACATCCTGGGTTCGAACTTGCTCCGAGCTG
>CAYZGY010001375.1:0-1617 GCA_964478085.1 uncultured Planctomycetia bacterium | reverse complement strand
GGCTCCCGTGCCGTCGAGCTTTGGACGCACCGCTCGAGCTCGGTCTTCCTCGACACCTTCGGCCGGCCCGATCCGAATCAGGATCCGCCCTGCTTCCGAACGACCGACACGACGGTGGTCCAGGCGCTCCACCTGATGAACTCCCCGAGGATCCACGCGAAGGTGACGAGCAAGTCCGGCCTGGCTGCGCGGCTGGCCGCTAGCGAGCGGACGCTCGAAGAAATCGTGGAAGAGTTGTATCTCTTCGTTTATTCTCGGTTTCCGACATCGGACGAGCGCGAGCGAGCCGTCCGTAGGCTGCGTGACGACAAGCTCCGCGACCAGGCGACGGCGCGCCTCGGCGGAACCGAAGACTTGCTCTGGGCTTTACTGAACACTCCGGAGTTTCTTTTCGAGGATTGAATCGATGAGAAAGCGAGAGTTCTACCGAGACGGACGCAACTGCGAAGGTCACTCCCGGCGCGACTGCATCGCACTCGGTCTGGGAACGCTGCTCGGCGGCGGTCTCGTTCACGCGTTGCGAGCGCGGGGTGTCTCGGCAGAGGGAGCCAAGCCCGATCCGTCGGCGAAGCCGAAGGTGAACACCAAGTGCGTCCTCGTCTGGCTCGACGGCGGCCCGACCCACTACGAGACCTTCGACCCGAAGCCCGACGCCCCCAAAGAGATCCGCGGCATCTACGGGACGATCCCGACGAAGCAGCCCGGTGTGCACTTCTCGAAGCACATGAAGCAGCTCGCGGCGATCTCGGACAAGCTCGCGATCGTGCGCTCGATCCGTCACAACCACGGAAATCACGGCGCCGGCAACCACTACATGATGACGGGCGCGCCGACGCGCATCCCCGTCGGCTGCGGCGCCTTCGTCAGCTTCCATCCGAGTCTCGGCTCGGTGACCGCGAAAGAACGCGGCGCTCCCGATGGACTGCCCCCCTACTTCTCGATGCCGAGCATGTCGCGCTCCGGCGGACCGAACTTTCTCGGTGCGCGCTACGCGCCTTTCGTCGTATCGAACAATCCGAACTCGGGCGGCTTCCGAGTCCGGGACGTCGCGCCGATCGAAAGGAGCGATCAGGTTGCAAGCGAGGAGTGTCAGCACCGCTATCGTCGCCAAAAAGAAAGTAAGCTCCCTACCTCGATTTCTCATCCGACAGCCATTGTACCCGACAGGAGCGCCATAGATCGACTGTCGACACCTTTGTGGGACAGGGGGATTGTGCTACGCAAGAACAGGAGCACGCGTCGCACAATTACCACAGGCAACTGAGTATCCCTTGTACGATAATTACGCATGCGCACATCAGAACCCTGCAGCAAAAAGCAGTGAACAGTCCTTCTTCTGTCGCAAACACAAAACACCTTGACAGCGTTTGTGCATTGCATCATCATCGAGTGAGTGTCTGAATCGGAGGTCGAAGGATGTCCCTGACCGTCGGGATCGAGAGCCTCGGGATCTACATCCCGGCAGAGCGCCACACCGCCGAGTTCATCTCGAGTCGTTCCGGGATCCCGCGCGAGGTCCTGGAGACGAAGTTCGGCCTGAAGAGCAAGACCGGCCCGGGGCCGGAAGACCACACCGTGGCCATGGCCGGCGAAGCCTCCAAGGTCGCCCTCACAAGG
>CAYZGY010001374.1:0-1617 GCA_964478085.1 uncultured Planctomycetia bacterium | reverse complement strand
TAGAGAGGAACGAGGTGACGATTCCCGCGAGGACATCGCTGCCTCCGAGGGAGGTGACGCCGATGAGCTCGCCCGGTCGAGGGATGCCGATGGCGACGCCGCCGATCTTCGAGAGCTCACGGAAGATCGCTCGGTTGAAGGTCGCCGCGATGAAGTCGACCGTCGTCGGTTTCTTGTCCCCGGCGGACGACTCGTCACCGGGCGCCGCGCCCCTCTCTTCTTCTCCAACCTCGTTCTCGGCCTCGTCCCCTGTTTCGGCGCCTCGCGGCAGTCGGCCGTTCTTTTCGCGTTCGTTCGCCCCTCGAGCGCGCAGGACGTCGACGGGGTTCTCGAACGGCGTATCGCGAAGCGCCGCGGCGAGATTCTCGAGCTCAGCACCGGGATTGACGAGCTCGACGTAGAAAAGAACGTCTTGCGGCATGAACCGCGCCGGGTCTTCGCGGACGACACTTCCGAGGTAACGTCGTGCCGCTTGCGCGACTTCATCGATCTCGTCGAAGCGCGTGGCGACGATCTCGAACTCCGCGCGTGCTTTCGATTCGTCGCCCAGCGCGTCGTGGCAGATCGCTCGACGCAGTCGCAGTCGCGCTTCGGTTGCGGGAGCGAGTGGGCGGCGCCGGAGTGCGCGTCGGTAGTGCTCGAGCGCTGCGCGTGGATCTCCCAGCGCGTTCTCGGTGTAGAGGCCGCGCTCGAGAAGCGATTCGGCGCTCTGACCGAAGGACGGCTTGGCCGTCGAGACGAGCGACGACGTCACGACGATCAGCCAGATCAGCGATGGAGAGATAGGTCCGCGACGACTCATAAAACGAGCTTATAGCCGACTCCGTGCACGGTGATGATATGCCTCGGCGACGAAGGATTCTCCTCGATCTTCCGTCGCAAGCTGACGACGTGGTTGTCGACGCTGCGGTTCATCGGCTCGTTCTCGAGCCCCCAGATCTCCTTGAGCAGATCCGTGCGATCGACGACGTCACCGGCGCGCTTGCGCAGAAGCTTCAGGATACAGCCCTCGTAGTGACCGAGCGGAAGCTCCTCCTCTCCGCGAGCGATTCTCGAGGACGAGAGGTCGATCTTGACGTCGCCGAGCTGGAACTCCTCCCGAGCATCGGAGGGAGTCTCCGCCGTGTAACGTCGGAGCGACGCTCGAATGCGCGCGACGAGCTCCTTGAGGCTGAACGGCTTCGTGATGTAGTCGTCCGCGCCGAGCTCGAGTCCGTAGACCTTGTCGACCTCCTGTCCACGGGCCGTTAGCATCAGGACGGGGGCTCGGATGCCTTTCTTGCGCAAACGGCGGCATGTCTCGAATCCGTCGATGCCCGGGAGCATGATGTCGAGCAGGATGCAGTCCGGCTTCTCCTCGACGGCGACCTCGAGACCATCCTCGCCGCTCGCGGCCGTCAGGACCTCGTAGCCTTCGAACTCGAGGTTGTCGCGCAACCCCATCGCCATGTCTGGTTCGTCCTCGATGACGAGGATCTTCGATTTCATCGCGTCGGTACCTCCTCCGTTCGCGTGGCCCCGGCGGGCTGATCGATCGGCAAGACCAAGGTGAACTCGCTGCCCGCGGAGAGCAAACAAAACCCCAAGCCCCCGGCCGCCGGGGCGCGGGGGGAGTGG
>CAYZGY010001373.1:0-1620 GCA_964478085.1 uncultured Planctomycetia bacterium | reverse complement strand
GTCGTAGAAGAGCTGCGTGATGACGATCTGACCGCCCGCGTCGATCTTGCGCTTGAGGTTCGCGAGATCGGTGGCCATGTCGGGCGCCTCGAGGTGCTTCTCCGGGTATCCCGCGACCGCGATGCCGAAGCGGCCGTCCTCGCGCAGGAACTCGACGAGCTCGTTCGCGTAGGAGAAGCCGCCCGGGACGGCCTTGAACTCGTCCTGCCCACGCGGCGGATCGCCGCGCAGCGCGACGATATTGCGCAGGCCACGGTCGTGAATGTGCTCGAGCTGCGCCTCGATCTGATCTTTCGTCGCACCGACGCAGGTCAGGTGGCACGCGCACTCGAGCTCGTGCTCGTCTTGGATGAGCGACGCGACCTCGACGGTCCTGACGCGGGTCGTCCCCATCGCCCCGTAGGTCACCGTCATGTACGAGGGCTCGAGCGCGGCGAGACGCGGAAGCACGCGCTGGAGGCTCTCCATCGCCTTGTCGGATTTCGGCGGGAAGACCTCGAACGAGATCACCGGCGCGTCGTCACGCGAGAAGTACTCGGCGAAATTCATGCCGACAAGCTACGCGAGAGCGCGCGAAGGATCAACGGGCTAGCGATCAGCTCTTAACGACTCGCGAGTCGAACGCGGAGCTTCTGAACGTCGATGGCCTGCTGGTGCTCCTGACGCTCTTCGAACGTCGAGGGCGAACCGCGCTCGGAATTGAGCTTGTCGAGAGCCTCCTGCTCGGCCTTCGCGTCGAGCGCGTCGACAGCGACCGCGTCGACGGCGAGCACCGTGACGCGGTCGTCGAGGACCTGGACGAAGCCGCCCGAGACGAAGAAGCGCTGCTTGCCGCCAGACTCCGGCTCGACGCGGAGCTCTCCGTGACCCAGGGTACTGACGAGCGCCGCGTGCTTCGATAGAAAGCCCATCTCGCCGTCGACACCGGGGACGATGACGGACTTCGCTGCGCCGTCGAAGACCAGCTCCTCAGGAGTGGTGATCGTGCATTCCATGTCGACTCAGTTCTCTCGTCCTTCGGTCCAGGTAACTCTGCTTTTCGCGAGTGGCGCTGCTGGTTGGGGTGAATCGATCGCGCGAAGCGCGAGCGGGCTTCCCGAAAGCCCCCTTGAAAATCAGCCCTGCTTGGCCATCGCTTCGGCCTTTTCGACCGCTTCCTCGATGGTTCCGACGTACATGAACGCGCCGAGCGGCAGGTGATCCCACTTGCCTTCGACGAGCTCCTTGAAGCTGCGCACGGTGTCGGCGACGGTGACGTACTTGCCGTCCATGTTCGTGAACGCCTTCGCGACCGAGAACGGCTGCGAGAAGAAGCGCTCGATACGACGGGCGCGCTCGACGATGAGCTTGTCACCCTCCGAGAGCTCGTCCATTCCGAGGATCGCGATGATGTCCTGGAGATCCTTGTAACGCTGGAGGATCTGAAGAACCAGCTGCGCGACGTCGTAGTGCTCGTCACCGACGTACTCGGGCGTGAGGATTCGCGACGAGGACTTGAGCGGATCGATCGCCGGGTAGATACCCTTCTCCGCGATACCACGATCGAGAACGGTCGTCGCGTCGAGGTGACTGAACGCCGCCGCGGGCGCGGGATCGGTGAGGTCGTCCGCAGGGACGTAC
>CAYZGY010001372.1:0-1623 GCA_964478085.1 uncultured Planctomycetia bacterium | reverse complement strand
GTACGCGTTCACCGCCTCCGGCCTATAGTCGCCGATCCTGGGTGGTTTTATGCCGAGAGGAGGGACGGGGCGGCTGCGCCCGATCGCCGCGCTTCGACCGCCTGAGCCAGGTACGCGAACACGGGACGACGTTGCAGTCGGAGCGTCTGCACTGCGGTGAGCACGCGTTCGATGTAGCGACAGCCACGCTCGCTTTGCGCGCCGAGTGATCGCTTGCGCCACAAGACGCCGCTGCGCAGGAGGCGCTCGGCGTGGTTGTTTGTCGGTTCCACGTTCTCTTCGAGCGTGAAGGTCCAGAGCGCCGACTCCAGGCTCAGCAAATTCGAGCAGAACGTCGCCGTCTTCTTATCGCCGAGCTGCCGTCCTTTTTCGAGACTTGCTTTTAGCGTTTGCCGGCATGGCTCCAGCAACAACTGCAGCATCGCTCGAGTCGGAATCAACCCGCACTTGAAGGCACCCCACCGTAGGAAGACGGCCTCGACAACGTCGAGGCCTTCTTGGCCGATCGTCGCCCCCTTTTCGCCCCGATCGACGAGTTTCTTGAAATCTCGTTTCAGATGAGCCCAGCAAACTTGGCGCAGTTCGTTGCGGATCTTCGAGTAGACGCTGAATCGATCGCTGGTCAGGATGCCCTTGATGCTTTCGCCCAGTAGGGCGCCGAGCCCCTCTCGATTGCGGCGCTTGTGGATGCAGAACACCGCGACGGCAGCCGTGGCGGCCACCCAGAGCCAGCAACGCTTGTTTTCGTTTTTGTAGCCGGTCTCGTCGACATTCTTCGTGCGGGCGTTCTGGACTTCCTGCGCAGCTTCCGTGTACGGCTCGGCGAGAGCTTCGCTGACCTCAGCTTCGAGGTTACTGACGCTACCCAGTGCGATCGGAATTCCGAGGACGTCGGTGGCGGTCTCCTGCGCGTTTCGTCGGCTGACGTGGCAGGCTCCTGTCAGAAACGCGAGAAACGAAACGAGGCGCGAACCGAAACAGGACTCGGCGAAGTCAGCAGGCAGGGTTTCTCGCGTCACCTTGCCGCACTTTGGGCAGGCGCACGCATGAGCCTGATGCTCGGTCACCTCGTAGAGCTTTTCAGGAAGCTCGTAGACTTGGTGACGAATAGGCGGCGGATCTTCGGGCGCCGAGTGTGCCGGCAGCTTGGCGTCACAATGATCGCACTTCGTCGGCCGATGCTCCACGACGTGGTCGACCTCAGAGATGGGAAGAAGCTCTCGTTGAGCACCACCGTGCCCTGGCTGCCCGCCACGCTTTCTCCCCGAGGGTGAATTCTTCGGGCGAGGAGGCGCTTCGAGCGGATCGCGAGAGGGGGGAAGAGAGGAGTTCTGCGAGTTGGTGCCGAGTCGAGACTGGATCTCGCGGATCACGGCCTCCAGCTCCGCGACCTTCGCCTCCAAAGCTTGACGTGCCTTGCGCTCGCGCGCGAGCTCACGCTCGAGCTGCGCGCAGCGAGAGCAAGAAGGCTTGCTCTTCCTTCCCTTCTTCATCTCCCCATGATCGGCCCGAAGGACCGGGAGACTTTATAGGAAGTTCCAAAAACCTGGCGTCTTTCCGTTCGTCAACGCGGCCGTGAAACCGAGGAAAGAGACCGGCCCGGCATAGCGGTGAACGGGTACG
>CAYZGY010001371.1:0-1630 GCA_964478085.1 uncultured Planctomycetia bacterium | reverse complement strand
CGCGCTATTCGTGACGGCGGCGTCAGCTGGCGCGGCCCCTCCTTACGGAAGAGTCCGATCTTGCGGAGCACGCGTCGAGCGAGATCGGGCTAGAAGAAGACGAGCGTCGACGCGAGCATCAGCCATGGGAAGATCCCGATGCTGAAGACGAGGTAGTTGATCGCGTGAAAGGACAGCACGGCGAGGAACGCGAAGATACGCGTACGGCGCCAGAGGAGGAACGGTACGCAGAGCAGGTCGAGCAGCAATCCGCCGTAGCTCATCACCCAGGCCGTCTCCTCACGCGCGAGGAGCGGACCGATGATCGGCTTTTGCGTACGGTCCTTCTCGGAGAGCCACATGCGGAGCGGCTCGGCGGAAAGCCAGTCCATGTTCATCTTCGCGACGGCCGCGTAGACGTAGACGACGCCCAGTTGCGCGCGAAAGAGCCAAAGAGTCCACGCGGGGGCTACCTCTCGTCGAAAGTCGGGGCGTCGTCGTGCGTCGAGCGAGAGCGTCCGATGCGCGGGTAGGAAGATCATCCAGAACGCGAGCAGGACGACGAGGTAGAAGTGATTGAGGTACCTCGCCTGGTCGAGCAGGAAGACGTATGTGAAACCGAAGAAGAAGAGAGTCGCGGCGACGCGATAGTAGAGCCCGAACGTGATCATCAAGCCGAGGACGACCAGCACGGCGAAGTGCACGTACATGCCGATCCCGGACCAAGGCTCGACCCACGTGAAGCCGTAGTACTGAAAGTGGAATCGTGGCTCGACGTAGAGACCTGTCGCGAACCCGAAGACGAGGTAGCGCACGGCCTCCTCGGTCATCAGGAGGCCGAACGCGATGCGGAAGATCACGAGCCACGAGTTGTCGACGGGGCGGAAGAGCGCGTCGAGTTTGTTCGGCACGACGGGGACTGCTTGTCAGCTCTCCTCGGGCGTCACGACGAGAAGGTCGATCGCTCCGTTCTCGGACGTCGTGCTACGCGTGCTTTCGACGCGCCAGCCGGCTCCTAACTCGTCGAGCGTCAGCGTGCGTTCGACGAGAACGTCGCCTTGATCCTCGACGGCGAGGACGTGGACATCCTCGGCGAGACGGATCGTCGTGCCACCGGCGACGCGCACCGCACGAGACTCGAGGTCGACGGAGTCGATCGCTCCCTTCGGCGCACGGTTCGTCGTGGCTGCCTCGGGCGGGCGTTCGACATCGAGACGAACAGCGGCGGCCGAGTCGTTTTAGCGTGCGACAGCGCGCACGCGAACGAGGCAACCTTCCGCGAGCACGGAGGCGTCCACCGGTCCGCGACGACGCTCGGTCAGGAGCGCGTTCGGCGGCACGAAGTACTCGATCAGCTCGCCTCCCGCGTCCTCGAGGCTCAAGCCCCAACCGCCTTCGACGCGCTCGATCTCGTCGAGGCGACCGAACTCGGAGCTCGTCTCGCCGATGACGATCGAGTGAGCGTCGAGCTCGCCCGTCGTGTGCAGGAAGCCGCGGAGGCTCACGACATCGCCGTTCTCGATGCTCTCGAAGTTGCCGAGATCGAAGTCGTCCTCGAGGACGAGCGCCGACTCGACCACGTCGACCGGGATCGATCCTCGATCTGCGGGCAGCACCAGCTGGAAGGAGCGCGACGCTTCGTCGATGCCGT
>CAYZGY010001370.1:0-1632 GCA_964478085.1 uncultured Planctomycetia bacterium | reverse complement strand
CGCAGGCTCTCGGCGCCGAGAACGTCGTCGTCCTCGTAAGCGACGATGAGCAGCTCGTCACTGCCGAATTTGGAAACGCGCTCGAGGTAGCTGTCGTAAGCCGCCGACTCGCCGAGGAACAGCTTGCCGAGCGACGTCGCGACGATCGCCTTGTGGAATTGCGACGCGGCGATCGCCGTGATCGCGACGAGAGTTCCGAGAAAAAGCGCTCGGTGCCTCAGTACGAATCGGAAGTAGCCGACCATGTTCCGTGAAGTGGCGGTAAAACGTGGACCCTTTTGATTACGCCGGAACCCGTCCGATAGCAAGAGTACATGCCGTAGCTGTGGGCACCAGGGACCCGCGGCGCAGGCTTTCGGAACCGCGAAGAACTTGCACGGTTAACATGTTCGTCGAGACCCACATGATCTCGCAATTCACGGCAGGAGAGACCTCCGTGATGGACTTGACAGTGCAGATTCAGGATGTGCTCGACTCGGGATCGATCGAGAACGGCATCGTGACCGTCTTCGTGCGCGAGTCGAAATGCTCGATCACGACCGTCGATTTCGAGCCGGGCCTCGTCAACGAGGACATCAAGGCAGGACTATGATCACATGGTCCCGGACTCGGGCTACTACGCGTTCAACTTCAACCGCGAGACGGACAACGGCCACTCGTTCGTGTCTTGAAGATGGAACCACAGGTCGACGTGAAAGAGGCGGTTTCCGGTCGCGTTGTTGCTGAGATTCTCGACTTGATACGTGATCTTCGCCTTCTCGCTGCCATGCTCGACGTCCAAGACCTTCACCGTCAGATCCGCGGTTCGGTCGAGATCGGGCGAGTCGAAGACTCCTGTGGCAACGCCTCCGAGGCCGTTCAAGCGATCGTTTCCAGGAACGACTCCGACGTGTTTCTTCGCGGCGACGCGAATGGAGATCACGTCGTCGACGTGTCGGACGACGTGTTCACGCTGTTGGCACTCTTCCAAGCTCCGATCACGACACCTTCGTGCTGGCGCGCGGTTGACGCGAACGACGGTGGATCGGCGGACGTCTCCGACGCGATCTACTCACTGCAACACCTGTTTACGGGTGGCCCGGCTCCGTCGGTGCCGTTTCCGACTTGCGGGTGGGAGCATACGGGCGACGAGCTCTCGTGCGAGATTCCATCGTGTCAGTCTTCTGCCGCGTCGTCTTTCTCCTCCTCCTCGATCTCCACCACCGGCACGAACCCCATCGACGTCTGAAACGCGTGCGTGCACGAGCAGCCCGCGCCGCTCTCCGGCGCGAGCAGCATGCCGCCTGCCGGGATCTGGCCGCGCCAGCAACCGCCGCGAACGCCGACGAATTCGGTCCGTTTGTTCGTCGCGAGGTCGAGCATGCCGTGGTATTCGAAGCGGTGGAAGATCGCTCCGGAGGACGCGGCCATCGTGCCGCAGCCGTGGTAGTCGAAGGGGTCGAATTTGAGGATGTCGCCCGATCGGAGATCGAAGGTGTGTTTGTTGACGAAGATCTTGTCGTCAACGATCACCGGGTGCATCAGGTGGCCGCTGTGGTGTGTTTTCTTCGCGGCGATGTGATGTTCCCAGAGGACTTTCTGGTCCTTCGTGTCGATCGCCCAGGTGTTGAAGGTCTTCTTATTGTATGTTCC
>CAYZGY010001369.1:0-1650 GCA_964478085.1 uncultured Planctomycetia bacterium | reverse complement strand
GGAAAACGGCGTCTACGACAAGGGCGCGTCGCGAACGAATCGCGTCGAGGCCGAGGCGATCGTCGCTGAGATTGTCGAACGCCTGAAGGCGCCCGGCGTGCCGGCGGAGAAGGCGAGCATCGGAGTCGTCGCGTTCAGTCAGGCTCAACAGATCCTCGTCGAGGACCTGCTCGAGGAAGCCCGGAAAGCTCATCCCGAGATCGACATATACTTCGGCTCCGAGGTCCCCGAACCGCTATTTGTCAAGAATCTCGAGAACGTCCAGGGAGACGAGCGGGACGTCATCTTGTTCACGATTTGCTACGGCCCGGACCAGGTCGGCAAGATCTCCATGGCGTTCGGTCCTCTCAATCGAGACGGTGGAGAGCGCCGCCTCAACGTCGCGATCACGCGGGCTCGACAGCAAGTCATCGTGTTCTCATCAATGAAGGCCGAGAATATCGAGCTCTCGAGGACACGTGCCCTCGGCGTCAAGCACCTCAAGACCTTCCTCGACTACGCGGATCGAGGTCCACGAGCGATGGCCGAAGCGATCACGCTCGATCCCGACGCCGACTTCGAGTCGCCATTCGAGAAGGACGTCTTCGACTCCCTCGTCGCCAAGGGCTGGGACGTCGACCTCCAGGTCGGCTGCTCGGGCTACCGGATCGACCTCGGCGTCAAGGACCCCGAGACCCCGGGTCGCTACCTGCTCGGAATCGAGTGCGACGGAGCGACGTATCACAGCGCGCGTACCGCACGTGATCGCGATCGCCTTCGCGAAGCGGTCTTGCGCGGGATGGGCTGGAGAATCCACAGAGTCTGGTCCACGGACTGGTGGCACAACCGTGCGCGCCAGGAGGAGATTCTCGAAGAGGCCCTCGACGAAGCGCGAAAAGCGCCCAGCGGGCCTCCTGTTCAGTCCGTCCCGGAGCCTGACGACGAGCCCGAAGTCGAACCGGATGCTCGGGAGTTTGAGCTCATCGCGAAACAAGCGGCACGATCGGAGCAAGTTCCCGAGCGATTCGCGGAGGAGGAGGATCCACGACGACAGCCCTACCCCGTCTGGATCGAGCCTGATCTCCTCGGCACACAGGAGGGCTTCTACGAAGGACGAGCCGCGTCCCAGATCCGTCGTCGGATCCTCGCCGTTGTCGAGGAGGCTGCCCCGATCGCCATGGACACGGCTTGCCGTCGCGTCGCGGCGTCGTGGGGTCTCCTCAAGGTCACGAAGCGACTTCGCGGTCGCGTCGAGCAAGTCTTGAAGGGCATGTTAGAGGTCGAGCGTCCTGTGCTCGTCGACGGGTTCCTGTGGAGACCGGACCAGAATCGCCAGGAGTTCACGACCTATCGAGTGCCCGATCCCTCGGACCCCTCGCCTCGCAAGGCCGAGGAGATCCCGGACGTCGAGATCGCGAATGCGGCGCGGGTCGTCCTGGAAAAGCAGTACAGCCTGCCGACGAGGGAGCTCCTCAAGGAGACCGCGCAGATCTTCGGGATTACGCGTCTCGGGAAGGCTGTCGAGCAGTCGATGGAGGCGGGAGTCCGCCTCCTCGAGCAACGGGGAGGCTGTCTCCGCTCGGAGGATGCGGTCAGCCTGCCGAATGACGCAGGAACCGTGGGCCACTGAGCACAGTCACTGGCTCGCCGGCGGAGGAGGACGTTCCGTTG
>CAYZGY010001368.1:0-1651 GCA_964478085.1 uncultured Planctomycetia bacterium | reverse complement strand
GATGTCGGAAGGCCCGCCGCCGTCGTTGCGCGCTCGCCAGGTGAGCTCGATCGTGTTGTCGGTATCCCCCTCGACGAGCACGCGCGGCGTCGCAGTGAGGCTCTCGAGAATCAGCTCAGCCGACACGTTGACGATGACGAAGCGGTACGCGGGCGTGACGGAGCTCAAGCCGTCGAAGACGAGGCGGTACGTTCCGGCGCGCAGATTGATCGGGCCGCGGTCGTTGAAGCTCTCCGAGTTCGCGGCCACGTTGAAGAAGAGGCCGCCGCTCGAGCCGACCGGATCGATGAGCGTCCAGTTGCGGCTGCTCGAGTTGTCGAGCAGGTCGAAGAAGACTCGCTGCCCCTCTTCCACGGTGAACGAAAAGCCGGCGATCGCGCCGGGCCCGGAGATCTCACCGTTCGCCTCGGTGTCGAGCGCCAAGTTCGCCTCGTCGTCGACGACCGCGTGCACTTGGAACTGATAGGAGGGCAGGCGATCCTCCGACGCGTCGAGTCTCAGGCGGTAGACGCCCGCGGCGAGCGCGAGCGGCCCGCGGTCGCTCGATATCGACGAGCTCATCTGGACCCCCGAGAAGAGCCGAGTGCCCGCATCGTCGGTGAGGGTCCAGAAGAGGCCGCTCGTGTTCGACTGATTGTCGAAGTAGAGCCGCGCGCCGTCCGCTTTCACGGTGAGAGTAAACTCGTGAATCGAGCCCGCGTCGGTGAGGGTTCCCGAGACGACCTCGCCGACGCTGATCGCCCGCTCCGAGTCGCTCGACGTGCGGATCAGGAACTCGTACGCGGAGACCGCTTGGGCCGATGGATCGAGAACGAGCCGGTAGCGCCCGGGAACGAGCGTGAACGGGCCGCGGTCCGCACGCTGAACATTGTTCATCTCGACGCCGCCGAAGACTGCGCGTCCGGCGGGATCGCGCAAACTCCAGAAGACGTCTTCCGCGGCCAGCAAGTTGTCGAAGAAGAGGCGAGTCGTACTCGCGACGTCGAACTCGAAGGTGTGAACCGAGCCCGCAGCTGCGAAAGCGCCGCTCACAGGGTCGCCGATCGCGATCGTGGACTGCTCGTCGACCACGGCGTGGACCTGAAACTGAAAGGGAAGCACGATAGCGAGGCTCGGATCCAGGCGAAGCTCATGCGTACCTTCGCGGAGCGAGAACGGACCACGATCGCCGGAGTCGACGCGCTGCATGTCGACACCGCTGAACACGGCTTGACCCGCGGGGTCGACGAGGCTCCAGAAGATGTCGTTGGCCGCTAGCTGGTTGTCGAAGTAGAGGCGTGCGCCGCCGGGCGGGACATCGAGCGTGTAGCGCTGGGTCGAGCCGGCGCTGGCGATGGTCCCGGAGACGACGTCGCCGATCGCGACGCTCCCGAGAGCGTCGGTCACGCTGTCGACGCGAAAGCTGTACGCCGGCGTGCCGTCCGCCGTGTGCTCGATCGACAGCATGTAAGTACCCGCGGTGAGGCGAAACGGTCCCCGGTCGTCCGTAGTGCGTCGTGCGAGCGCCGATGCGAAGACCGCCTGCCCGACCGGGTCGAGAAGCGTCCAGCGCAGATTGGTCGCCCCGGCGAGCAGGTCGAAGTAGACCCCTTGCCCTTGCGGGACGGTGAGCGTGTACATGTCGACTTCGCCCGCGACATCGATCGCTCCG
>CAYZGY010001367.1:0-1654 GCA_964478085.1 uncultured Planctomycetia bacterium | reverse complement strand
CCCTTCTTCCGGTTCTGTTTCTGAATCTCAGCCTTGATCGATTCTACGAAAATGCTCGGCCGTCTTTCGAATGCCATCCTCGACCGTTGTCCGAGGGAGCCCGCCGAGCTTCGACTGAAGCAGGCGGTCGAGCCCCGTCCCGTCGAGATCCCACGCGATCGGGATCTCGGGCCCTTCACAGGAGAGCTTCCCAGCGGCCTCGGGAAGCACCCTCTCGATGACGTCGAGGAAGTCTCGGATCGACGCGACCTCGCCCGGCAGGTTGAGCGCCAGCGTGCCCTCTTCATGAGATCGCGCTGCTCCGACGAAGCAGCTCGCGACGTCCGCGACGTAGTTGTAGTTCGTCATTCCGGTGAGCGGAACGACGTAGCTCTCGCCAGCGACGGCCGCGCGCACCGCCTTGGTCGGCGAGCTCGTCAGGCCGATCTCCCGACCGACGCCATAGACGACAAAGGGGCGCAGCCCGACGCTCGCGATGCCGTGATCTTGCCAGAATACGCGCGCGCAGCCCTCGTCGGCGAGCTTGAACACGCCGTACTGAGAACGGGGCCGATGCGGCGTTTCGTCGAGCAGTGGCGAGTCGTAGTCCGACGGCGGGCCGGCGACCGCGGCGCTCGACGCGTAGACGACGTTGCGGACTCGATCGTCCCCCTTCGCCCGAAGCCGTCGGACCGCTTCGAAAACCTCGATCGTGCCCACGACGTTGACGCGGGCGCCCTCCGCGGGATCTGCCGCGCAGTCCGGCGTCTGGTAGCCCGCGAGATGAATGATGTGCGTCGCTCCGCTCTCGGCGATGAGCTTCTCGAGAAACGCCGCGTCCTTGATGTTCCCCGGACGCAAGTCGACCTTCGCCCGCTCCTCGGGAGTCAGCACTTGTCCGAAGACGAGCTCCCCCGGACCGCCGTCCTCTTCGGAACGATCGGTCGAGACGAAGGAGGCTCCTTCGGCGATCAGCTGCTTGGCGACCCAAGAGCCGATGAAGCCTAGGCCACCCGTGATCAGGAAGGAGCCGTCCATCGTCTACAGCCTCTTCGGATCCTCTCTTGCTACTTCGTTTCCGAGGGCAGAATCAGAGATACGTGTTCACGAGGTTCTCGAGCATCTCCTGGCGACCGCTCGTGTTCGGCGTTACCTCGCCCTTCTCGAGCATGTACGCCTCGAGCGACGCGAAGCCGTGCTTGTCGGCCTCGATGTCGGCGCCGACGCCAGAGTCCCACGAGCCGTAGCGCTCCTTGACGAAAGCGTCGAACTTGCCGTCGGCGCGGATCGCCGCGGCGATCTTGAGGCCGCGAGCGAACGCGTCCATTCCGCCGATGTGCGCGTGGAAGAGGTCGACCGGCTCGAAGCTCTCGCGACGAACCTTGGCGTCGAAGTTGATCCCGCCCGGCGCGAGTCCGCCGTACTTGAGGATCGAGAGCATGCACTGCGTCGTCAGGTAGATGTCGGTCGGGAACTGGTCGGTGTCCCAACCGAGGAGCAAGTCGCCCGTGTTCGCGTCGATCGAGCCGAGAAAGCCCTGCATGCCCGCGTACTCGAGCTCGTGCTGCATGGTGTGCGTCGCGAGCGTCGCGTGGTTGGTCTCGATGTTGAGCTTGATGTGATCCTCGAGGCCGTACGAACGCAGGAAGTTGATGCAGTTCGCGGCGTCGAAGTC
>CAYZGY010001366.1:0-1657 GCA_964478085.1 uncultured Planctomycetia bacterium | reverse complement strand
GGCGTACGCGACGAGGTCGGCCCCACTGCCGACTGCACTTCCCGGAGCAAGACCGGCGTTCGCTTCGTCCCCGGTTCGCGAACCGAGACTCCAACCCAACGTCGGGGGGCGCCAAGCGGTTCATGCCGGGCGTCCCGTCCTGGTAGAAGAGATCGGCAGCTTGTCCGTCCGAGGCGTTCGCCGGCGGCGCCGTGTCGGAAGCTGCCTGAGCCGCAACGGCAGTTCCCTGTGCTCCGTAGCTCGTCCTCGACACCGAGAAGAGAACTCCACCGCCGCCGACAGGATCACGGCCGTCGGAGAAGGCGTCGATACGATCGCCCGCCTGAAGCCCGAGTTGGCCGGCCGAGATTCCGAGGCGGGGAAGCGCGCTCGCCGGCCCCGGCCGGTCGATCAGGACGTCGCCGGCGCCCGACCAGCGCTGTGACGAGCCGCTCAAGACGAAGTTGTCGGCGGCATGCCGAGGGGACGCAGCAAAGACAGCGAGACTGCAGAGCGTGAACAGGCGGGTACGAATCTAGTGTGGCACGGGAGGTCTCTCTTGCGCTCGGTGAACTCAGGCGACGAGCGTCGCTGGGAGGCCAAGCGCCAAACAGACGGAATTCGGATCACGAATCCTCCTCGATTCCCGAAACCCGTCGAGAGACACATGTGTGGGTCAGCCTGAACCTTAGGACGCGACATGGACGGTTACCGATAAATCTGCCCGAATCCGGCGCACCACGGAATTCGATGGAACCACCGCACCCTGGCCGCGTACATCTCATCAGCTGCAATGATCCACTCGATGAGCCGACGCGAACCCCACGAAGACGAGATTCGCGCGGCCGATCACTCCCCGGAATCGGGCTCCCAGGAAAGTAACGCCGAAGGAGCCGGTGCCGCCGGGCTGTCGGACCGTGAATGCGTGATCTTGTCCCGGGCAGGACGCTCGAAGGGCCTCTCGGTCCTCGTGCGCCGATATTCGGCGAGCGTCTACCATCTCATGGTGCGGATCCTGAGCGATCGCGAGGAAGCCGAGGACGCGACGCAGGAAGTCTTTCTCCGTGTTCATCGTTCGCTCGACAGCTTCGACATCGAACGGAACTTTCGTTCGTGGCTTTACACGATCGCGTGGAACTTCGCCCGTGATCGACTACGGCGACGCTCGACACGCTCGATCGTCGGAAGATTTGCCAGTCGACGTGATGACGACGACGGCACGCATCCCGAAAACGAGGTCGCGGACACGAACGCGATCGGCCCTGACGAAAGTCTCGACGCGAAGGAACGCCAGTCGCTCGTGCGCCAAGCTCTCGGCGAGCTCGATCCGACGTACCAAGCGTTGATTCTCTTGCGAGATTTCGAAGGCCTCGCGTACGACGAAATCGCGACGATCCTCGACTGCCGCCTCGGCACCGTCAAATCCCGACTCACCCGCGCGCGACTCCGACTCAAAGACGTTCTCTTGCGAATCGACCCGACCTTCGCCGAACCCGGCGAATACGATCCCGAACACGAAGACCGATGAAACTGGACTGCCGGACCAGCCGCGAGCATTTCTCCGACTACGTCGATGGCGAGCTCGATGCGATGCTCTGCCAACCCTTCACCGAGCACCTCGACAACTGCCCGGTCTGCGCTCGCGAATTGCACGAGCTCAAAGCCGCTCTCGCTGTCG
>CAYZGY010001365.1:0-1659 GCA_964478085.1 uncultured Planctomycetia bacterium | reverse complement strand
GGGTTGCGGTCTATAGAGGTACTTCGGCTCTAAGAAGACGACGGGGTTCGGGTCTCGGATCGAAGCCGTCAGAAGCCCCTTCGCGTCGTACGGGTTCGACGGAATGACGACCTTGAGCCCGGGCGTGTGAACGAACCAAGCCTCGGGACACTGCGAGTGGAAGGGACCGGCGTTCGCGCCGCCGCCCCAGGGTGCCCGGACGACGATCGGAATCGCGGCGCCCCAGCGGTAGTGTGTCGTCGCGGCGCACTGGACGATCGGATCGAAGCCCGTCGAGATGAAGTCTGCGAACTGGATCTCCACGACGGGGCGCAGCCCGAGCATCGCGGCTCCGTTCGCGAGTCCAAGAAAGCCCCATTCGGCCATCGGGGTGTCGATGACTCGTTTGCGACCGAACTTCTCGAAGAGCCCGGCCGTCGCCTTGAACGCGCCGCCGAACTCGCCGACGTCTTCGCCGATGACGAAGACGTTCTCGTCCGCCTCCATCTCTTGGTGGAGCGCTTCGCAGATGGCTTCGAGGTAGGTCTTCTCGGGCATCAGGCGAAGAGCCTCCTCGTCAGATCTGCGGGATCGGGAAGGGGGCTGTTCTCGGCCCACTCGACCGCGGCGTCGAGCTCCTCGCGGATGCGCTCGTTGATCGCCCCGCTCGTCGCTTCGTCGAGAGCGCCCGTCTCGCGGAGCTTCTCCTCGAAGCCGCGGATCGGGTCGCGCTTCTCCCATTCCTCGAGCAGCTCGGGGGGGACGTAGTCGGCCGGGTCGTGGATCGCGTGACCGCGCATGCGCATCGCGACACACTCGATGAGCGTCGGTCCTTCGCCGGCACGTGCACGTGCGACGGCTTCCGACGTGGCGGCGTGGACCGCCTCGACGTCGCAGCCGTCGACGGTGACTCCGGGCATCCCGTAGCCCTCGGCGCGCTTGGCGAACTCGGCCAGTCGGCTTTGATAGCGCAGCGGTGTCGAGTACGCGAACTGGTTGTTCTCGAGAAGGAAGACGACGGGCGCGTCGAGCACGGCGGCAAGGTTGAGCGCTTCGTGCGCACCGCCTTCGGAGAAGGACCCGTCGCCGAAGTAGGTCATCGCCACCCGGTCGGTGTCCTTGTACCGAAGCGCGAAACCAGCGCCGAGCGCGAGGGCCATCGACTGCGGAAGATGGCTGACGTAGCCGATGATGTCGAGCGAGAGGTCGCCGAGCCCGTGCGTGTTGACGTCTCGACCTCTACTGGGCGCACCTTCGCGAGCGAGCGCCTGGGCGAAGACGCGTCCGGGCGTCATGCCTCGAACGAGATACGCGCCGAGATCGCGGTGCATCGGAGCGATGACGTCTCCGTCCTCGAGGACGATCGAAGAGCCGACCGCGATCGCTTCGTGACCGATCTGCGAGAAGATCGTCCCCGGGATCTTCCCCTGCTTGAAGAGCGTCTCGCAGCGCAAGTCGAGCGCGCGGGTCAAACGCATCCAGTAGAGGATCTCGAGTCGTTTCTCGTCGCTCAGGGGGGGGTCGGGACGCATCTCGGATAACGATCGGGTTCTGTGGGAATCCAGAAACGGCATGCCGTCTCGCCGACCGATTTCGTAACAGATCTTCGCGGGCGAGGACAGTCAGAATCCCGACCTCGTCGCGCGCCGTCGATTGAGTTGACCCGACCACTTTGCTATC
>CAYZGY010001364.1:0-1659 GCA_964478085.1 uncultured Planctomycetia bacterium | reverse complement strand
GTACGGCGATGCGGCGGCGAATGGCGAGGGGATCGAGTCCTCGTCCCAGAAGACGTCCTCGATCGCGGGGTTCGACAAGATCTTCTCGGCGACGATCCTCTTCTGCGCCGTGTCGAGCGATGTGTGGAAGCGAACGCGCTGCGCGAGGCGCACCTCGACGTCGTCGATGCCGAGATCGGCAAGGCCGCGCAGAAGAGACGCTTCGGCGGGCTCCATGACGCCCGTCTTCTTGCGTACCGTCGCCGTGTGCGCTCCGTCGGCCAGGCCCGGAGTGGTCGCGCCGACGACCGATCGCGCCGCGCAAGTCTGCACGACGGGATCGCTCAGGAGGCGCCGTGTCGCACGCTCGAGCGCGGTCTCATCGAGGTTTTCGCCACGCAGGTAGTAGAGGTCGCTGACGGACGCGCGAACGCCCTCGGCCTCGAGCCAATCACTTGCTTCCTTCGCGAAAAACGAAGCCCGGGGGTCCTCTCCCGAAGATTCCCGCCAAAAGGCTTCCACCTCCCAAGCCGGCGCGTCCTGCGTCGACGCCACGGCGAATTCGGGGGCTGACATCGAGTCGAAACTCCTCTGAGGGTGTGATGGAAGGTAGGTAAAGCCGGATTATAGAAAATGGTTCGAGGGTTGGAAAGGGGCTGGAAAGGCGTTGTACGGTTCGGGCGGCGTTCGGTCGTTTCACTCGCTCGCACCGTGCCTTGCTTTCTTCAGAGAGCGATCTAAGATGCACCCGGAGCCTCGATTCTCGGTGGAATTCGGGGCGAGAAGACGAAAGCTCTCAGGAATCCCGCCAGCGATCGCAATGCCCGGTACCGTCCATCGCCTCGACTTCGAAGCCCCGATCGTCGAGCTCGAGAACAAGATCGAGGAGCTCCGCACCTTCGCGCAGTCGACCGAGGTCGACCTCAGCGGTCAGATCGACAAGCTCGAGGCGAAGTGTCAGGAGAAGAAGAAAGCGATCTTCGCGAACCTGACGCCGTGGCAGCGCATCCAGCTCGCGCGTCACCCCGATCGTCCGCTGACGAGCGACTTCGTCATGGGCCTCATCGACGACTTCGTCGAGCTGCACGGCGACCGCTCTTTCCGCGACGACCCCGCGATCCTGACGGGCCTCGGCTACTTCGAGGGCCGCCGCGTGATGATCGTCGGGCACCGCAAAGGAAAGGACACGGCGGAGAAAATCTCCTGCCACTTCGGAAGCCCCCACCCCGAGGGCTACCACAAGGCGATGAAGAAGATGAAGCTCGCCGAGAAGTTCGGCCTGCCGATCATCACCTTCATCAACACACCCGGTGCCTACCCGGGCATCGGCGCGGAGGAGCGCGGTCAGGCCTTCGTCATCGCCCGCAATCTCCTCGAGATGGCCGCTCTCAAGGTGCCGGTGATCTGCATCGTCATCGGCGAGGGTGGCTCGGGCGGGGCGCTCGGTATCGGCGTCGGCAACCGCATCCTGATGCTCGAGCACTCCTACTACTCGGTGATTTCGCCCGAGGGCTGCGCGGCGATCCTCTGGAAGAGCGCGGAGTACAAGGAGAAGGCCGCGGACATCCTCAAGCTCACCGCGGGCGACCTCAAGCGCTTCGGGATCATCGACGAGATCGTCGAGGAGCCGCTCGGCGGCGCCCACCGCGACCCGAAGGGCCTCTTCGATAATCTCCGCGC
>CAYZGY010001363.1:0-1660 GCA_964478085.1 uncultured Planctomycetia bacterium | reverse complement strand
AGGATCGACGCGACGACGAGAAACGTCACGCCGAGCCAATCGGCGAGTCCCATCCGAAAGATCTCGAGCTCGTCCGTCTCGGGGTGCCATGCTCCGCGGGACGCGATGAGCTCGATGATGAGGAACGCGAAGAGACTGATGACGAGCGCGATTCCTGATCGTCCCGACGGCGGACTCGCACGCAGATGGAGGAATCCGACGACGAGGAAACCGAGCGCCGCGGTGATCGCGAAGACGAAAACCGTGACGTAGTTCTGATCCATGAAGTGGAGGATCGGAACGTCGCTCATGTCGATCATCTGCGCGATGCTCGAGAAGCGCGCCGCCCGAAAGCTCATCATCATGCCGATGAGAGCGACCGTCGCGATCCATGCGAGGACGATTCCGTACGTCTTCCACGAGAGCGGTGCGCGCTTCGTGGAACTGGCGACTTCGCCTCCCGCGGACATGGCCCTAAACCTCGACGCCGAGAGCTCCGGTCAGGGTCGCGCCGTCAAGCTCGGCCTTGTAGAGTACGGCCCCCTCGAGGTTCGCGCCGCTGAGGTCCGCCCCTTGAAGCTTCGCCTCGGTGAGGTTCGCGCCGCGCAAGTCGGCGCCCTTGAGGTTCGCGCCGGTGAGGTCGGTCACGGCGTTCCCTTCGGGCTGAAGACGCGCGTCGACGAGCGTCGCCCCTTCGAGGTTCGCACCGACGAGTCGAGCTCCACCGAAGTGGACCTCGGTGAGATTCGCGCCCGAAAGATCGGCGCCCTCGAGATCGGCGCGAATCAACAGCGAGGCGGTCTCGGTCGCGAGATTGAGCGAAAGATCCATGCCTCGCAGTCGCGCCCCACAGAGCTTCGCCGCCGTGAAGTTCGCTCCGCGCAGGTCGAGACTCGTGAGATCGAGTCCGCAGAGGTCGAGACAAGCGAGGTAGACGCTGCCTCCGTCCGCGGCGGTGACGAGATCTCGAACTTGATGAAGCGTGATATCAGCCATGCTGGAATTCTACGCCCGCCGGCAGCGATTCGCCATTCGCGAGAGCCCCTGCGCCTACGGCGTTCGCCTAACTATCGTTGAAGCTCTGGGAGAACGCTTCGGGTTGGGGAAGGTCCCGTAGACTACCCAATCCGAAAGACTCCAAGAATCGGCGCGTCGTACCGTAGAGGAGCGGGCGGCCGAGGCTGTCGTCGCGGCCGACGACCTGGATGATGCCGCGATCGAGCAGCGTCTTGAGCGTCGGACCGCAACCGACGCCACGGATGTTCTCGAGGTCGGCCTTCGTGATCGGCTGCTTGTACGCGATCACGGCAAGCGTCTCGAACGCGGCCGCCGAGATCTTTCCCTCGCGTTGCTTCTGGTGGAGTCGGCGAATCCAAAAGTCGTAGCTCGGCAGCGTCAAGACTTGAACGCCGCCGGCGATGTCTTCGATGCGAAACGCTCGTCCCGCCTCGACGTACTCCTCACGCAGCTTCTCGATCGCCGCACGGATCTCGTGGACGCCGACACCGAAGAGCGAGCCGAGATCGCGGACGGGGATCGGCTCGTGCGAGCAAAAGAGGACCGCCTCGATCGCGTGGCTGAGCTGCTCCTCGCTGAGTTGCCCGATCTCTTCGACGTCCGTGCTCTCGCCGGCTCCGCCCGACTCGCCGTCCTCCGAACCTTCGGACTCGCCCGCGTCACC
>CAYZGY010001362.1:0-1660 GCA_964478085.1 uncultured Planctomycetia bacterium | reverse complement strand
CACCGCGATCTCCACTCTGTAGGGCTGATCCTCGCGGACACGAGTCAGCACGACGACCGGCTCGTCCGCGGAGAGATGCACGGTTCGCAGCGGATCGTCCTCGTCCGGAGCGAACACCGAGACCAGCGCCGCGACGGCCCCCTCCTGCCCGAGGCAGGCGCCGGCGTCGACCGTCAGGTCCGCTGAATCGAGTAGGGCCGCGAGATCTCCCGGTTCGTAGTAGTCGTCCTCGAACGAATGACCGAGCACGTCGAGGTCGGTGACGGCGCCCAGAAGGGGAAGCTCGCGAGTGTTCGTTCGATGCAGCTCGCCGTCACCGTTGAAGTCTCCTCGCGGATGGACGTTCTCCTCCTGCACGGACTCGATGATCCCGTCCTGGTTCAGGTCGAACGGCGCGCGACTCAGCTCGCCGAAGCGCTGCGCCTCCTCGATCTGGAGCAGCCAGTCGCGGAAGCGACGGAAGTCGCGCATGTCGACTTTGCCGTCGCCCCGGGCGTCCTCGATCGTCGGCTCGTCGTTGCCATCGAGCGAGCCGTCGTCGATGTCGACGAGACGAGGCAGGACGAACTCCGCGTCGAGATCGATCAGGGCGGCGAAGGCGTTCATGAGACCGGTCGACAGGCCCTCGTCGAACTCCGCCGTGGCGAGGAGCGCGTCCAGCACCGGATTGCTCGAGAACGTGGGACGCGGGAATTCCGGGTTCAACGCGTAGAAGTACGAGACAGCGCCGGCGACGTGGGGAGCCGCGAGCGAGGTGCCGCCGCCCGAGAACCAGAACGGGCGGGCCTGGTCGTCGGTACACGGGAGGAGCGTCGGGCACGCGACCGCGCTGGTCACGATGTCCATTCCTGGAGCCGCGACGTGGCCATCCGTGCTCGAGCGACTTTCTCGGCGGAAGCCGTCAGACGTCCGCTCCAACGCCTCGACCACGATGATGTTCCTCACGCCATCCACGAGAGCGAGATAGTTCCACGGGCTGCACCAGCGGGCTTCGACCGTTCTGCCGACGAACGCACGGTCGTTCGACTCGTTGCCGGCAGGCACGACTAACTGGGGCAGGTCCCCCTGCGGGGCCCGAGCCGACCGTCGATCATGGGCGAGATCGCGCAACACGACCTCGAGCACGAATGCGTCCTGAGCCAACTTGGTCATGTACGCTGGATGGCTCTCCACGTCGCCGGGAGTCTGATACCCTCGGAGAGGCAGGTCGTAGCCGAGGCTCATGTTGATGACGTCGGCCTCCGTGGCGTCGTCGAGCGCGGTGAGAATTTCGAATAAAGTCTCGGTCGAGACCAGCGAGGTCGTCGCGAACGGATTGACCCCGTCGACGCCGATTCCGTCGCCCCAGCTGCCGACGGCGATTCCGGCGACGAGCACGCCGTGCATGTCCATCCGGTCGTCGCCGAAGGCGAGATGCGGCCCCGGGAGCAGGTCCGGATGACGACGGGAGAATTCGTGCCGGCGTTGGGGCGCGATCACCAGCTGTGTTCCGGACTGGATTTTCTGGCCTTGCTGGTGCCGCATTCGGCGCTGCGATACGAGTGCCGAATCCACTCCTACGGCGCGATCTCGACGACGGTGCGCAGGGAACTCGGCCGGGTGCGACGGGCGACGTGGGCGAGGCTGATCTCGAAGACCTGGCTCGAAGATCCGTCTCTGT
>CAYZGY010001361.1:0-1665 GCA_964478085.1 uncultured Planctomycetia bacterium | reverse complement strand
GGGCGGACCTTCTCGACGGACGGCATGCGCGCGACGATGAGCTCCGCGAGCTCGACCTCGGCGCGCGTCGACGCACCGAAGCTCGTTCCACGCGCGGCGGCCGATTGCACGGCCTCGACGACAGCGGGATGAGCGTGACCGAGGATCAAGGGCCCCCACGATCCCATCAGGTCGATCGTCTCGCGCCCGTCGACGTCGACGAGCTTCGCGCCACGCCCTTCGGCCTGGAAGACGGGATCGCCACCGACCGAGCCGAACGCTCGAACGGGAGAGTTGACGCCGCCGGGGATGACCTTCTGTGCTCGCTCGAAGAGCTCCTGACTCGTGGACATGATGAAATTCGATCTATTGCGTGGATCTTGCGGGGATTCGGATTCTTACTACGACGCGTCGCCGGAGCTCTTGACGGTCTCGATGACCGCCTGCACGGACTCGACCGGCGTCTTCGGCAGGATTCCGTGGCCGAGGTTGAAGATGTACGCGGGATCGCCACGACGCGACTCGAGAATCTCGCGCGTGCGCTCGGCGGCGACCTCGGGACTCGCGAAGAGCGTCGATGGATCGAGGTTGCCCTGAAGGACGAGCTCGTCTCCCACACGTGCGCGTACGTCGCCGAGATCGACACGCCAGTCGAGGCTGAGCGCGCTCGAGCCACTCGCGACCATGCCGTCGATGAGGTGCGCGCAGCCGTTGATGTAGAGGATCGTCGGCGCGCCCGTGCGCTCCCGAATCGCATCGAAGATGCGCTTCTGGTACGGCAGCGCGAACTCGGCGTAGTCCGCCGGCGAGAGAAGCCCGGCCCACGTGTCGAAGAGCTGCACCGCGCTCGCCCCCGCGTCGACCTGCGCGACCATGTACTCGGCCGTCGCGTCCGTGAGCTTGTCGAGAAGCAGGCGGAGCGCGTCGGGCTCGGTGTACATCATGCGCTTGATGTGCTCGCCACTACGGCGGAAGTCGCCTTCGACGAGGTACGCGGCCATCGTGAACGGGGCGCCGGCGAAACCGAGCACGGCGATCTCGTCGTCGAGCTCGGCACGGAGACGACCGAGCGTCTCGAGGATCGGCGCGGTGTGCCCCTTCGGGTCGGGAGTCGCGAGCGCCTCCACGTCCGGCTGCGCTCGAAGCGGCTCGAGGAAGACCGGGCCCTTGTCCGTGTACTCGAGTGGCGCGCCCATCGCCTCGGCGAGGAAGAGGATGTCGTAGAAGCAGATGACGGCGTCGAGGCCGAATCGGCGATGGGGCTGCATGGAGATCTCGAACGCGAGATCGGGCTGCGAGCACATCTCGACGAAGCTGTGCGACTTGCGAACCTCCTGGTACTCGGGGAGATAACGCCCCGCCTGACGCATGATCCAGATCGGCGGGCGACCGACGTTTCGACCACGCGCGGCGGCCATCCAGCGGCCTGGCGGGCGCTCGTCGGAGCTGTCTCGGGGTGTCTCGGTGCCTTCGGAAAGGTCGGATTCTGGCGAATTCATGGGCTGCTTTATCGTCCCTGGGAGGGTGCGGGTCAAGGGAATCTGCCCGCGAGCCCGACGTCTCGAGCGCCCCCGGGAGACGGCCTTAGATACCCGTCAGTCGCGAACCTGTCGTCCTTGATGTGTGCTGAAACGGCTTCTCCACGGCGTATCGCGCCGTTCTTCGGGCACGAGCTCGTTGTTGACG
>CAYZGY010001360.1:0-1675 GCA_964478085.1 uncultured Planctomycetia bacterium | reverse complement strand
TCGCTTCACGCCCGCTTCGAATCCTCAGGATCCCGTTTGCGATCCCGTTTGCGATCCCGTTTGCGATCCCGTTTGCGATCCCGTTTGCGATCCCGTTGGACGCCTGCCTCGTCCTGAAGAGAGCGCGAGAGCGTCGCTGACGCTTCATCAGCAACCAAGAGAAGAAGAGAAGGTGGATCGCGAACGCCAAGCAGTCCCTCGGCTTGGAAGATCCTCAGAACGGTTGGTGGCGACGAGAACCCGGAAGCCCGCGGCCCAAGAAAGTAGCGGGACCGAACCCGAAGGGGGAACGCGGCAAGGAGGCCGTCGAGCACACCGTCTCGGTCGCGTTCGTGACCTATCAGCCCGTTGAAAAAGTCGAATCGTCTCGCTTATCCACTCGAAGCACTTCTTCAACAGGCTGCTAAGAGGAACGTGATGGATAGGATCGTGAGGGCGGACAGGGCGCGGAGGCGAGCGACGCGTCGCGGCTGCGGAGCAGTGGCTACGAGTACATCTACGGTCAGCCCATCCCCGGGCAGTTCCTGCTCTTCGCCTTTCCGATGGCGATCGAGAACGGCGACCGTGCGTTCGGCTACGTCACGCTCGAGATGGGCTTTCCGAGGGCGACGTTGCTCGTGACGGACAACGGTGGCGGGACCTACGTGCCGCTCGAGTAGGCGAGCCGCGCGCTCTTCAGAGAAGCTGCGACGGCTCCTCGAGCCAGCTGCGAATCAGCTCGAGCGAGTTCGCGGCGTAGAGCCCGTCCTCGACACGCTCGTCGAAGGTGAACTTGAACGTTACCGTGCGCTGACCATCGGCGTTTCGGCGCACGCGACCCATCGTGGCAAAGACGCCGCAGTTGCCGTACTCCCAGAGGTGGTGGTACGCGGCGTCGAGACCAATCGAGCCGAGGTTCGCGACGAACGCCGTCGCGAAGAGCGGATCGTCGCGAATCATGCCCTGCGGCAAGAGTCCCCAGTGATCGGCTTTACGCAGGGCCCAGGCCCCGAGACGAATCAGCGTCGGCGGAAGCCGCAGCGCGAAGTCCATCTCGCGATCGGAGCGTGTACGCTTGCCGGCGCGCGCGGAGCCGAGCCCTTCGAGCACCCCGTCGACGAGATCTTCGAACGACTCGTCCGCGGGGAACTGCCGCTTCACGGTCAGGAGCGGTGACCCATCCTCGAGTTCGCGCTTGGCACTGAACGAGATCCAGACCCCGTTCCGCTGCCAGAGTCGTCCACCGGCGGTGAATCGATTGAGGTTCGGTCGCTCGTGAAAGACCCGAGCGAGCGCCCGAATCACGAGATGAAACAGCGTCGCGCGCCGCTCCCGCGGCACGTTCACGTTTCGATCCTTGAGAAGCGCGAGCGCCGCATCGACGACGACCTCCTGCTCGAAGTAGACGAGCGCCTCGTTCCGTCGGGGCGAAATGAACGGCAGGAAGCGTCGGAGGCGAGACTCGTCGCGAACGAACTGGGCGTCGGAGCGGCGTCGGAACAAGGGGGCGGAATGCAAGTGGGAGGCAGGATTGAAAACAGGACTTACGACCCTGAGATCGTAAGTCCTGTCCGTTGATTTTGGTAGCGGTGGGGACTTACCCTATCGTTGAAAACATCGGCGGCGAGAAACCGCTTCGCTCGCCCGAGAGCATTCTCGCTGACCGCTTTTTGGCAACGGTAGGGCTTACTCTGCG
>CAYZGY010001359.1:0-1679 GCA_964478085.1 uncultured Planctomycetia bacterium | reverse complement strand
TGTCGCGGCTCCCAGCGCCGCCGAGAAATCGAAGAGCCCTACTGCGGAAAGTAGGACCCGATTGGTGACTTAATGATCTTTTTATCCCCTGCCCCGCGCTACAATGCTGCTGCCAAGCGCAATTGCGGATTCCAGGAGCTCCGCTCGAAAGCTCCCGCGTCAACATTCCGAGGAGGACCCCTTGATGAAACGTCCCCAATCACTCTGCTCTCGCAACGCTGCGATCCTCGCACTCGTGCTCTCGCTGGTCGGCCTCGCCGCTCTTGGAGACTTCAGCTCGGCACAGGTCAAGAAGGGCAAGAAACGCCCGCTCGAGACGCGACACATGATGAGCGCGATCGTCAAGAACCACTGCGGAGCTCTCAAGAAGGCCCTCGACGCCGGACCGAAGACGGATGAGGATTGGGACCAGGTCGTGCTCCACGCCGCGATCCTCAACGAATCGAGCTTCATGCTGATGGCCGATGGCCGCTGCCCCGACGGCACCTGGGCCCAAGCTGCGACGAAGACGTTGCGCGGATGCAGCCAGGCCGTTCTCGACGCAGCGGGCAAAAAGAACGTCGAAAGCGCGAAGACGGCCTTCGGCGCGCTGACGAAGTCGTGCGGGGCCTGCCACAAGGTGCACAAGAAAAAGAAAAAGTAGGCTTGGAGCCTAATCACGCGCTCGGTTCGAACGCGGAGACACCCCTCCGCGGCTCCAGATCCGCGGCTCCAAGTCGATTGGAGCGGACTCGACTATTCCTCACCGTTGCTCAGATTTCGGCGGCACCAAACGCCGACGCCCCCGACCAAGGCGGCCGGAACGAGAATCAAGACCAGTGTCGCCGCACGAATGCCGCCTGCCAGGCGGGCCGTCTCGGGATCGTCCCCGAGACGCGGTCAACAGCTCTGCGCGCTCAGAATCGCGGGGCTAGCTACGACGAGAAGGGCAGCGAGCAGGAAGAGCATCGATCGGACATCGACCTTCAACTTCGTCATGTCCACGCGCCTACATCGCGAGCCCATCCGGCGCGATCAAGCGTAAGCGTTCGCCGAACACCGTCTTCCCCCGCCTGAGAATTCTGCCAGACTTCAAGGCCAAGGAGACAAGCTATGAAGAAACGTATCAGGCGTACGCGAAAGCGTGAAGAAATCGTCGAGATTCTCAACGACTTCCGTCGAAGCGGCCTCTCTCAAGCCGCCTTCGCGAGCAAGCGAGAGCTCGCCGTCTCGACTTTACAGTTCTGGCTCCGCAAGGAGCGAAACGGCTGGCGCACCCCAGCGAAGAAGACCCCTCGTTCCTCGCGTCAGCTCATACCGGTGAGAATCGTCGAGCCGCAGCCGACTCTCGGTGCGGCGCTTCTCGAATTCGAGTTCTCCGATGGTGCGAAGCTTCGCTTTTCGAACGGGCTTTCAGCAGAAGCTCTCGCTCTCTACGCCAAGGCGCTTGGACATCGATGTTGACTCTCTCACCGAGCACGCGTGTCTTCGTCGTCGCAGGCGTGACCGACATGCGCCGCAGCTTCAATGGACTCTCGGCGATCGTGATGGGCGAGCTCGACCTCGATCTTCTCTCCGGTCATCTCTTCGTCTTTTCCAACCGCAGGCGCAATCGCCTGAAGGTCATGTACTTCGACTTATGTGGAGTAGGGCGTTATGTGGAGAAAGCGCTCCGACCTCTTTCCCGTCGACCGAGCGAT
>CAYZGY010001358.1:0-1683 GCA_964478085.1 uncultured Planctomycetia bacterium | reverse complement strand
GCACGAGCACGGTGATCGTCGTCGCGCTGTCGTTTCCCGACGCGACGAGTCCAACGTTGACGCCGCCGTAGAGCTCGAAGTAGGCCGATCGGCCGGCTGCGCGCTTCCCTTGACTTCGGCAGAGGGAGCGCCGACTCTGAGTCTCTCCCTGATCGAATCGTCCGAAGCCGAAACCGGGTGAGCATCGTCATGCGCTGCAATCTGTCGATCCTGCTCGTCGTCGTTCTTGCGTCCTCGACTCTCCGGGCCGACTGGCCCCAGTTTCGCGGCCCTGACGGACAGGGACACTCCGATGCCGACGGCGTTCCACTGACCTGGAGCGAGTCGAAGAACATCACCTGGAAGACGACGATTCCCGGCCAGGGATGGTCCTCGCCGGTGATCGCGGGAAATCAAGTCTGGCTGACAACGGCGCTCGAGGGCGGCCGCTCGCTGCGTGCCTTCTGCGTCGACAAGGCCACCGGACGACCGAAGGCGAGCGTCGAGCTCTTCAAGCCGAAGGAACCGGGATCGAAGCACGTGCAGAATGGCTACGCATCGCCGACGCCGGTCATCGACGGCGATCGGATCTACGCCTACTTCGGCCCCCGAGGCGTGGCGTGCATCCGCAAGGACGGGGCCATCGTGTGGACGAGGAAGCCGCCGCCTCACGTCCTGGTCCAGGGCGCGGCGAGCTCGCCGATCATCTGGCGCGATCTGCTGATCCTGACTTGCGACGGCATCGACAACCAGTTCCTTCTGGCGCTCGACAAGAATACGGGACAGACGAGGTGGAAGCAGGCGCGCGCCCACCTCGAGCGGGCGGCGAAGAAGAACAAGATCGCGAAGATGTCCTACTCGACGCCGCTAGTGCAGCAGGTCGGCGACACCTACCAGCTCGTCAGCGGCGGTGCGGATCACGTTGCGGCCTACGACGTCACGACGGGTAAGGAGCTCTGGTGGAAGCCCTACGACGGCTTCTCGATCGTCTGCCGCCCCTCCTACGGCCACGGTCTCTTCTACGTCATCGGCTCGATCAAGCAGGACCACTTCTCTATTTACGCCCTGCGACCGGGAACGGGAGAGCTGAAGGGAGACAGCATCGTCTGGGAGAACTCCAAGAACATGCCCCACGTGCCGTCGCCGCTCCTCATCGGCAAGGAGCTCTACATCTTCGACGACAAGGGCATCGCTACCTGCTTCGACGCGCTCACCGGCAAAGTGCACTGGAAGGAGCGCATCGGCGGCAACTACCGCGCCTCGCCGATCGCGGTACGCGACCGCATCTACATCCCGAACCGCGAGGGCAAGACGATCGTCCTCGAGGCCGGGAAGAGGTTCAAGAAGTTGGCGACGAATCACCTCGACGGCGTGCTGCTGGCGTCGCCGGCGGTCTCAGACGGGGCGCTGTTTCTTCGCAGCGACGAGCACCTCTACCGGATCGACGACTGAGCGATGGGCGTTCGACTCAAGAGGCTTCGCGAGCGCAAACTACCGAACATCGGCTCTTTTGATCTGCACCTCAGCGCGCTTCGGATCTTCCTTCCGAATCGGAGCCCGGGTCTAATATCGAGATGCGAATTCACCGAGTGATCGAGTGCTCTCGAGTGAATATCCTCCGTCACGGGCTCTGATTCGCAACGGCTCCCGGCGGACGATCTCAGCTTTCAGTTCTCAGGTCCTGGTCGATCGAGAGGCTCCCGG
>CAYZGY010001357.1:0-1687 GCA_964478085.1 uncultured Planctomycetia bacterium | reverse complement strand
GATGGCACACGCCGTGCTCTTACCTCCCGCAGCCCCGCGATCACAAGACTTCGCGGGGCCCACGAACTCTCGGTTCCCAAGGGGGTAGCTATGACGGCCCACTCGATCACTCTCGCTCCAGGCCTCTGGTTCGACCGCTACTTCGGCTCTCTCTCGGCCCTCGCCCGATCGCAGATCCGCGACCGTGAAGCCGCCGCCGATCTCGTGCAGGACACCTTCACCGCTGCGCTCGGGGCGCAGGACAAGTTCCGCGGGGACGCCAGCGAGAAGAGCTGGCTGACGAGCATCCTGCGGAACAAGATCGTCGACTTCCTCCGTCGACGAGCTCGCCGCAAGACCTCGCCGGCCTCGGCTCTCGGAAACGGGGAGATGGCGTTCGAGGAGCAAGTCGAAGGCACTGCCTCTCGACCCGGATCCTCGTCCCGCCCCGAAGCGCCCGACGCCCCGGCGATGCTCTCCGAGCTCGAGCACCTGGTGCGCGAAGCGCTCAGCGAGATCTCTCCTCGGGTCGCACGGGCGTTCGTCCTCCGCGAGGTCGAAGATCGCACGACCGAAGAGGTCTGCGCCGAGCTCGACATCACCAAGGCGATCCTCTGGGTGATGATCCACCGCGCCCGCCGGCACCTTCAGAAGGCGGTCTCGGAGACCGGCGAGCGTTCGACCGGAAAATCGACGGATCCTGTCATCGAGGCCATGCCGCGGACGACTCCGATGAAACGCTGCGGTTAGCAGTCTTCGTTGAATTCTCGTTCCGACGTTTCATCATCTCGGACGGAGCCAACGAAGAGTGAATCGATCCAGATGCCCGTGTCCGAGAACCAGGCCGATCGCAATCTCTTCGAGGACGCGATCCTCCGACACGACGAAGCCGCGCAGTACGGCGACGTCGATCCCGAAGTGCTCGAGAGCCTTCGCCATGCCAACGGATTTTGCTCGATGGGCTTCGCCCTACCGGGTGCGATCGCCGCCAAACTCGTTCACCCCGACCGACGCGTCCTCGCGGTCTGCGGTGACGGCGGCTTCCTGATGTCCGAGACGACTACCCGCTCTACCTCGCAGCGCACAAAGTCGCTCCCGCGATAGCGGTCGGCTGCCCGTTCGTGCTCAAGCCGGCGAGCCTGACACCGATCGGCGCGCTCGTCATCGGCGAAGCGCTCGGCGAGACGGAACTCCCGGAGGGCGCCTTTTCGATCCTTCCTTGCGGTCGAGCCGAGGCCGACCTCCTCACGACGGACGAGCGGCTCAAGCTCCTGAGCTTCACGGGATCACCGGTGTCGGCTGGGATCCCGAGACGAGGGCGGGCAAGAAGAAGGTCGTCCTCGAGCTCGGCGGAAACGCCGCGTGCGTCGTCGACGAGGACGCCGACCTCAAGGACACGGTCGACCGCATCACGGCGGCGTCAAAGACAGCGGTCTCGGTCGCGAGGGCATCCGCTTCGCGATGGAGGACATGACGGAAATCCGCCTTTTGGCCTTGCGCAACCCGCCTCGGTGAAGAAAACTCCAAAGTCAGCGGAGTCGTAAGCCCAACCTTCTCAGCAGGCTTCGTCGCGAGACGTCGTAGCTCTCCGTGTGGCGTCGTAGCTCTCCGTGTGGCAAGGAAGTGGACTCGCCTCGACCGGAGGCGTGTCAGAGACACGCTGAGGATCGAGTCGGGACCGCTGACGCAGCCCACAGTGGGAGATACG
>CAYZGY010001356.1:0-1692 GCA_964478085.1 uncultured Planctomycetia bacterium | reverse complement strand
AGCGCTCGGGAAAGAGCGTGCGCAGATCTGCCCCGGAGCAGACGAAAACCTCGTCGGCAGGAATCTCGTCGCCTCTCGCCAAGCGCACCCGGCCGTCGCCGACCTCGACCGCGACATCGCGCCGAACGTCGACACCGGGCTGAGACCGAATCCACTCGAAGGTTCGACCGATCGCGACCGGTGGATCGAGTCCGATCTCGTGTGGACTCCAGAGCGAACCGCGAAGCCCGTCTTCGACGACAGGAGCACAACGCTCGCGAGTCTCGGCGGAGTTGAGGAGCTCGAGACCTCGCGACTCCCCCTCACGAGCGTCGAACTCGCGCAGCACGTCCCACTCGTCATCCTCGTGCGCGAGGTGCACGGATCCACACTTGCGGACCTCGAAGCCCGCATGGCCCGAAAGCTCCTGCCAGAGCTCCCTGGTCCGCTCTCCGAGTGCAACGCGCTCTCCGGCCGGTTGCCCGATGAGCCAGTGCATCCCGAAGTTTCGAATCGACGCGCCTCTCGGTGTCGAATCCCGTTCGATGAGCGTCACGCGCGCTCCACGTCGCAGGGCCGCCCACGTGGCGCCGAGACCGGCGACTCCCGCACCGATGACCGCGATGCTCTTTCCTCGGTGCGGTGAGTCGTAGTTCTCGTTCTCGCTCATCTCGCGAACCAGCAAACCGCGATCATCGCGAGAGATCCAGATCAAATCAGATCGGTCCGGGACCCTCGCAGGAAGGATTCGGCTGCGCACAGTGATCGGGAAGTGCGTCTTCGCAGACGGGCAGGCGATCGACCCACCCGGCCGGCGCGGCTCCACCGACGAAGAGGAAATTGAGGAGGAGGACCCCGTCGGTGAGTTTTACGGCACCTGATGCGTCGGCGTCGCAGGCGATCTCACAGGTCGGGCTGTCTCCACCTCGGAAGAGGTAGTTGAACGGGAACACGGCTTCGGAGACTTGAACCTCGCTGCCTACGTTTCCGCAGACTCCACGAACGAACAGGTTTCCGCGGCCGCGTGAAAAGGCCAGCTCCGAGGCGTACGCGTTCGAGCCCTCGAACCGAACGAACAGGAGAGCGACGGAGTCACGCTCGAGATCGAATCCGCGTGCCGACGCTGCAGTAAACGCGATCTCGTTCTGCTCTCCCGGAATCCTCGGATCGAACGATCCCGTGACGGGATTCACCGCACCGAGCCTCAACGTGGCCTGAACGGCTCCGTTCTCGTCCCCTTGAACCCAAAACGCCAAAGCCCGAGCGGAAGGCGTGTTGGAGTGCCCCCGAAAATGGTACCACCCACTATCATAGTCTCGGAACGACCTCAGCGGTCAGCCGGGATGCAGTCCCTGGCAACTTTGGCCCTGGCTTGAACGCTTCGGGCACGGGCGGCTGATTGTTCGACCTTCTTGCGCCATTCGTTGAGCTGGGATTCGTGAATCCCTTCGCGTCTGAGGAACTCGCCGAGCTCGTCGTCAGAGAGCGCGGACGCTTCCATGACGAGGCGAAATTTCTCGGCTGCGGGGAGGTCGTCGGGGCGCACAGGTAAACGCTCTGCGAGGTGTCCGTTGGTCTTCACTATCTTCTCTGCTGAGGCTTGGTGGAGCCACCGCGAAAGAGTCGTTTGTGGAATGCCAACTTCCTTCGCGAGACGACTCGCACTGATTCTGTTCGGCCCGCTCATACGTTCCACCATGCGAGCCTTCATGC
>CAYZGY010001355.1:0-1694 GCA_964478085.1 uncultured Planctomycetia bacterium | reverse complement strand
CGTGACGGTCTGTGTTCGGCTATTTCGTACGGAAAACCGCGAAACTCCAGGCTAAGGCGAGGTCTTCTCGGGTGCGCCGGGCGTCGCCGATTTCGCACCTTGCTCGGCCGCCTGCCCCGTCTTCTGCTGCTCTCCCTGGTGGTCGTCCTTCATGTTGTGTAGGACGTAGCGAATCGTCAGCGAGAGCGCCAAGCCGAACGCGCACGCGTAGCCGAGGATCATCAGTACGAGACGCTTCCCGCTCGGGTTGCGCGCCTGTTTGCCGCCGTCGGGTGCCGATCCCTGCCCCCATTGCGGGGTGAGAGACGATGGATTCGAAGAGCTCAAGGTTCGGGTTCCTCGGGGCCTCCGCCGTCATTCGGAGACGCTGGAGGTCCATCTGCAGGTTCCTGCATCGTCACGCAATGCAGCGCGCCGAGGCCGAGCACGACGTCCGTGCAGTCGATCCCGACGACCTCACGATCATGAAACACGTGGGCGATGATTTCCAGAGCGACGTCGTCGCTCCTGCCACCGAAGGTCGGTACGAGGACGGAGCCGTTGCCGATGTAGAAATTCGCGTGCGAAGCCGGACAGCGGAGATCGCCGTGGAGAACAGGACGCGGCATCGGAATCTCGAGAATCTCGAGCTTCGAGCCGCGGGCGTCTCGGTAGCTCTCGAGGCGCTCCCGATTCTCGCGCAGCGCGCGGAAATTCGCGTCGCTCTCGTCGCTCTCGATCGCCGTGACGACCGTGTTCGTCGCGACGAAGCGCGTCATGTCGTCGACGTGCCCGTCCGTATCGTCTCCGATGATGCCGTCGCCGAGCCAGATGACCTCACCGATTCCGAGACTCTCGCGCAGCATCGTCTCGACACGGGCCCGGTCGAGGTCGGGGTGACGCCCGGCACCGAGTAAGCACGCGTCGGTCGTGAGTAGCCGTCCCGCGCCGTCGACGTCGATCGAGCCCCCTTCGAGCACGCGGTCGATCTCGCGCCGAGGCACGCCTGGCTCCCCCGCGTCCCGAGAGAGCACGTCCATCCAATCGGCGACCTCACGACCCGCGGCGTCATCGAGCTCGCTCGGGTACTTCTCGCCCCAACTGTCAAAGCGAAACGAGACGGCGACGCGTCGCCCGCGAGCCCCGGTCGGGCAACTCTCGTCGATGCACACGAGTGGCCCGTAATCTCGGATCCACGCGTCGTTCGTGGGAATCGAGAAGAACTCGACATCGTGTCCCTCGCCGAGGTCGAAGCTCTTCGGGATGCGTCGAGCGAGGGAGTCGTCCGGAACGAGCACGCAGACAGATTCGTGGCGGCGAAGCGTGCGAATCATCTCGGCCCAGACGTCCGGAACGCGGTCCCAGATTCCGGGCCACGTCTCCGCTTCGTGAGGCCAGGAGAGCCAAGTTGCCCGATGTGGCTCCCACTCGGCGGGGAGCCGAAGCCGTCGATCTTCGCTCGATCCTTCTTGCGCCTCCGTCTTCACGAGTCGCCGGGCTCCTCATCCAGGAACCGTCGCTCGAGACCTCCGTACGCGTCGATTCGACGATCGCGCAAGAAAGGCCAATCGCGCCGGACGGTCTCGATCTCGCGCAGGTCGCAGTCGACGATCAGCGTCTCTTCGTCCGAGCGGCTCGCACGTCCGACGACTCGGCCGAGCGGATCGGCGACGAAGGAGCCTCCCCAAAACTCGATCGCGTCCTCGACCCCGATG
>CAYZGY010001354.1:0-1697 GCA_964478085.1 uncultured Planctomycetia bacterium | reverse complement strand
GGTACTCGAGGCTCTCGTGTCCAGCGAGATTCTCGAAGCCCTTGTCGGCGACCGCGGTGCGCTCGAGGTGGAGCCAACGCAGCTTCTTGAGCCCCTTGAGGTGGACGAGTCCGGCACCCGTAATCTTCGTGTCGCGCAGATTGAGCGAGACGACGTCACCGAGATTGGCGACATGGATGAGTCCCGCGTTGTCGAGACCGCGGCCTCGGATGTGGAACTCGACCTCGTAGTCGCCCGAGTCCTCGGAGACGGGTCGGATCAGGGCGCCCATCTTCTGAATCGCGGTGACCGCCGCGATCTTCTGCCCCTTCTTGGTCTTTTCCGCCAAGACTGGCGAGGACAGCGTCACGAGGACGCACACGCTGGCAACCATCACCGACTGGAGTCGCGCGCTCGTCATCATCATCTCTTTTGTATCAAGTGATTCCATCTCGGGTACAGTCTGGTGCCCGCCCGAAAGTACTACAATTTCTAAGCTCGAATGTAGACGATCCCGAGAGGGCGATGCAAGCCCTGGAAATGTCACAAAGGGCCGAGAATCCGTAAGTAACCGCCCCCGGTGGCCGATCCATCGTGAGAAGATCCGGTCTCCAGCCCCCACCGATCCGGGAAGCAACGACATGATCGCCAAGAATCTCCTCGCTCTCGCCTCCCTGCCGGCGCTGCTCGTCTTTTCCAGCACGAATCTTCTCTCGGACGACCATCAGTGGCCCGCATCGAAGTCGAACGGCAAGGTGAAGGTCTTCATCCTCGCCGGGCAATCGAACCTGGAAGGCCGCGGATTCCCCGAGCCGCTGACGTGGCAGGTCACGCAGGAGAAGTACCGCGATCGCTACACGCACTTCATTCAGAACGGCGATTTCGCCGCGTTCACAAAGAAGGTGCCAGAAGCCGCGCCGCTTCCGCCCGCGTCCGATCATGGCCGCCGGTGAGGATCGTGTGACGGAGCGAAAGTCGGGCTACTTCCTCAACCGGCTCTGGAAAGACACCCCGCGCGGCGGGCACCGCATCCTCTTGCCGATCTTCTGGGACTTCGAGTCGGAGTCGGCCGAGACGTCTGTCTACGGCCCGCTCTACGTTCGCAAGGAGCACCACGGTGACAAGCGCAAGCGCGTCCTCTTCTTTCCCAGGCTTTACAGCCGCGAGACCGACGAGAGCGGCTACGACTACCGGGGTGTCCTCTTTCGCTTCAATGTTTCGTCAAGCGCGAGCTCGTTCATCGCGCGCAGCGAAATCCTCGACGCCGCAGTGCGCCAAGCCCCGACCAAACCGGTGCTCGTCGTCGATCTTGACGACACGGTCGTCCACGCTGCTTCTCCGCAGTCAAAGTCGAGAAGACTACAAAGCCGCGGCCATCGCCGAGCTCGAGGAACGCGGCCACCTCGCCGGCCATGTCGACACGGTCGACCTCGATCCCGACACATCGTGGGACGCGCTGGCGAAAAGGCTTGCGCGACTGCGGTCGTAAACGTCTACGCGAAGACGCCCTTCGCCACCTTGCCGTAGACGTCCGTCAGCCGGAAATCACGTCCGGCGTGGCTGTACGTCAGCTTTTCGTGGTCGAGGCCGAGCGAGTAGAGGATCGTCGCGTGGAGGTCGTGCATGTGGACGGGGTTCTCGGCGGGTAGGTAGCCGAAGTCGTCCGTCGTGCCGTACATGAGTCCCCCGCGGACGCCGCCTCCGGCGAGCCACATCGT
>CAYZGY010001353.1:0-1700 GCA_964478085.1 uncultured Planctomycetia bacterium | reverse complement strand
CCCGAGATGTCCCAAGGTCAGGAGTCCGTACCACGTGTACTCGCAGTCGAGATATTCGTCCGCCCAGTGACCGTGGAAGGCGCCCTTGTTCGTCCAGAGCGAGTCGAGGTAATCGAGGCCGAGCTCGCGGAAGGGCTCGATGTCGCACTCGAGACCCGAGAGGGTGTGGAGAGCCGTCGCCGTCGACAGGAGGTCGGGCATCGGGGCGCCCGGGAGGGCGAAGAAGCCGCCCGACTCGTGAAAGCGCGCTCGAATCCACTCGGCGACACCATCGGGAGCCGACTGACCGAGCTGACGACCTACGGCGACAGCTGCCGCTGTGGCCGTCGTCATTCCGACCGGCGCGCCGCGCTCGTTCGAGTAACCGCCATCCTTCGTTCGAAGGGCCTCGAAGCTCCGCACGACGCCGTCGGGATTCGGCAGCTCGAGCCCGAGGTCTTGGTACGCGGCCGTGGCGAGGAAGCAGCCGTACGCCGTTCCGAACTCGCGGCCGGGCTCGTTGTGGTAGCCGCCGTCTTTGCTGCGGTGCGTCTCGATGCGCGCAGCGATGCGTTCGCGGGCATCACGGCCCGGGTCGATCCCCGCGCTCGCGAGCGCACGTGCAAGGCAGCCGCGATGGACGAAGTCGAGATCCTCGCCTTCGCCAAGAGAGCTCAGATGCTCGTCGATCCTGTCGCGCGGAAGCTCCTCTTGCAGTGCGAGCAAGCAATCGACACCGAAGACAGTGTAGTAGAGGTCGACGTCTCCGCCGCGGTCGAGGAAGCCGCCCGAGTCGGAAAGCTGGCTGAGGACGAAATCTCGAACGAGCTCGCAGGAGTCACGCAGCAGGCTGGGCGCCATCCTCGCGACTTGCAGCATTTCGAGTCTCAAACTCACGATTCTTCAGAGGCGCTGCACCAGCCCTTGATCTCGGTGTCGTTGAAGATCTTGCCGATGACGCGACGGAGGAGACCCTTGAGGCTCGAATTCTCGAGATCCCAAAGCGAACGGATCGCCTCTTCCTTGTACGCGTCGAGAAGATCGGAGATGCGATTCGTCACGCCGAGGTCTTCGAGACGCGCACGGAGCGAATCCTTCGTCAGGCCTTCGGGCAGCTCGCGCGACCAAAGGGTCGCGAACATCTCGCGGTCTTCCTTCTTGGCTCGCTCGGCGCCGATCGCGAGCGGCAGGGTCGGCCGCATCGCGAGAAGGTCGCTCGCCTCGGCGTCCTCGGCGAGATCGTCGCGGTCGTCGCGAATCTGGTAAGCGATGCCGAGGGCTTCGCTGTACTTGCGCAGGACCTCCGTCACCGATTCGTCGGCACCCGCATAGACGGCGCCGAGTCGGAGCGCGACCTCGAAGGCCGGCGCGGTCTTCTGGCAGAAGATCTCGAGAACCTCGAGGCTCGAGAGCTTTTTCGGGGCTCGCGCCCAGCAAAGCTCGGCACCTTGGCCGAGACTGAGCGTGCGGTGACCTTCGGACGCGATGCGCATCATCTCGGCGCGCACTTCACCCGAAGCGTCGCTCTCGGCGAGCATGCGATATCCTTCGCCGAGGAGGTAGTCGCCGACGTTGAGCGCGACGGGAACGCCGTGCTCTTCGTGGAGGGTTCTCTCGCCGTAACGGACCGCGTCCTGGTCCTCGATGTCGTCGTGAATCAGAGAGGCTTTGTGGAAGCACTCGACGGCGATCGCGACCTTGCGCACGTCTACCGCAACGCC
>CAYZGY010001352.1:0-1701 GCA_964478085.1 uncultured Planctomycetia bacterium | reverse complement strand
CGGTCCGCGAGATCGAGGCCTATGCAAACTTCGACACCAAGGTCGATGTCATCGCTGGCAATGTTCTTCCCGGGCCGGTGCGAACCGGGAGCCACGCGCTCGAAAACGCCTTTGACGACGACGTCAAAACTCTGACCTTTACCACACCATCGTACACGAATGCGGCGCCGCAGCGGACGCTGCTGAATCTCGAGCCCGGAGACCACATGCTGGATCACATCCGTATCAATTCGGTGGCCGGAAACGATGGAAACGGCCGGATGCGAAAGATCACCGTCCGCGTCACCACCGACACCGATTCTGATCTGGCTGCCCGCAAGTATGTAGCTGTCGCCAATCTTTCGGTCCAGCTATTCGGAGAGTTCTCGCTCGTCGAATCCGCCAGATCTGACGAGACCCCGAGACCCTTCGGCGGCACGGCGCACAGGATCCCGGGTCTGATCGAGGCTGAGCACTACGACGACGGCCCGCCCGGGGTGGCCTACCGCGACAACGACGCGACCAACCAGGGTGCCGACTACCGCGAGAACACGCAGGTGGACATCGAGAAGCGGAACGACGCCTCCAACGGCCACGGCATCGGCTGGACCGTCGCGGGGGAGTGGTTGAGCTACACCGTCGAGGTCTTGGAGGACGGAACGTACGCCATCGAAATGCCGGTCGCCTCCAATAAGCAGGGCGGCCTGTTCCATCTCGAAATCGACGGCATCGATCTCACGGGACCGATTCGCATTCCCGACACTGGCGGATGGACGACCCTCAAGAAAATCTCACACAAGGGCGTGAAATTGAAGAAGGGCGTTCACCGCATTCGAGTGGTGATGGACGAAGTCGGACCCTCCAGCAACATCGGAGACATCGACTATTTCAAATTCACGCGGATAGATTGATGGTCATGGTTCAGCGGTGCTTCCGCAATCGATGGTTGGCGCAACGGTTATAAGCCGCGCGATCGATACGATCTACAGATCATCTCGTGACTGACGGATCTCCGACCGCGAGCACGCGATGTGGAGACGCCTCCCTGTCCGAACGGGACCTGCAAGAATCCAGCGATAGCGCGACATGGCTTCTACAAGACGAAGTCGGGCAAACGCCGACGCTATCGATGCAAGTCCTGCGGGCGGACCTTCGGCTCGACGACGGGGACTCCGTACTACCGCCTTCAGCACCGTCGCAGCACATTCGACGAGGTTGCCGCCCTGATCGTCGAGGGCATCAGCAAATCGGCGATAGCTCGCGTGCAACGGCGTCGAGATCTTCTCCGCGCAATAGTCGCAGCACGACGTCCATCTTGCGCTGAGAGTTCCAGCGCCCTCGGTCTGGTGTCTTTCGTTCGTTTCCCATGGACACGATCCTCCATCAATGGAGTGTCCAAAGAAACCGTCAAGATGTCGGTGAGCGATCTTCTCCGATCGGTGAGCCAGCGCCGGCGAAGTCCGGATCGAATCGCGTGTCGCTGTCGTCATGGCGCACCTCCCTCACAGACCTGGTCGATGGAAGGCCCTTCTCCACGAGCGAGCTGAGCACGTGGAGAAGTCGGCGGCGTTTCTTCGGAGGAAGCAAATCCCACAGCGGGCTCGGGCTCGGCTCCCTCTCCGGCGATGTGGGCGGGGGGGGACCGAGACGGGGTGGGTCCTGTCGAGCATGACGGCGTAACCCCCTCTTCACTCATGGGTTGCCGATGCTCGAGGGCTCGGA
>CAYZGY010001351.1:0-1704 GCA_964478085.1 uncultured Planctomycetia bacterium | reverse complement strand
GAGGTCGAGGCCGAGCTCGGGTTCAAGCACGAGAAGCCGGCCCCGAAGAGCAAGAAGGACGAGCCGATGACCTGGTTCGACCGAAACTACCGCTACAAGGTCTCGACGAAGTCGCTCAACAGCCGCATGGACAAGATCTACACGCTGGTCTGTCCCGAAGAGGAAGAGGGCGACGAAGGAGAGGAAGGCGGCGCCGACGCCGGCACGGGCGATCCCAAGAAAGGCGATGCCAAGAAGGACGACGGGAAGTAGCGCCAGGAAGCCTTGCTGGCTGGGGTGAATCGCTCGTGCATAGCACGAGCGAGAGGGGGCTTCCCGAAAGCCCCCTAAAATCAATTGCCCATCGTCTCTCCGATGTCCGAACGGTGCGTCAGTCCCTCGAACGAGATCTTTTCGAGGGCTGCGTACGCTCGCTGACGCGCGTCTTCGCGATCCGCGCCGAGTGACGTGACACCGAGCACGCGCCCCCCCGACGTGACGCAACGACCGTCGTCGCTCTTCGTTCCCGCGTGGTAGACCTTGAGGAACGGCGCGCCGTCGTCGGTCTCCTCGGCGGCGTCGAGTCCCGTGATCTCCTTGCCCTTCGGGTACGAGCCGGGATAGCCGCCCGACGCCGCGACGACGCAGACCGCCGGGCTCGGATCCCACTCGAGGACGAAACGCTCGAGCCCACGATCCTCGCACGCCGAATCGAAGAGCGCGACGGCGTCACTGCGCAGGCGCGAGAGGATGGGCTGCGTCTCGGGGTCGCCGAAGCGAACGTTGTACTCGAGCATCTTCGGGCCGTCCTCGGTCAGCATCAGTCCGGCATAGAGGACGCCGTGGAAGCGGATTCCGTCCGACTTGAGCCCCTCGACGGTCGGCTGGACGACCGTCTGGAGTATCTTCTGTACGAGCGGATCGCCGAGGGAGTAGTAGGGCGAGTACGAGCCCATGCCTCCCGTGTTCGGGCCTTCGTTTCCATCGTAGGCCGGCTTGTAGTCCTGCGCGGTCTCGAGCGGCAGGTAGTGCGTGCCGTCCGTGATGATCAGGACCGACATCTCGCTGCCCGTCAGGCAGTCCTCGACGACGAGGCGATCTCCAGCGTCGCCGAAGACCTTGTCGACCATGATCGACTGCACGGCTGCGAGTGCCGTCTTTCGATCCTGCGCGACGATGACTCCCTTGCCGGCCGCGAGGCCGTCCGCCTTGATCACCATCGGAACGGGTCGTGACTCGACGTGCGCGCGCGCGGCGTCCGCGTCGTCGAAGATCTCGTAGTCGGCCGTCGGGCTCGAGTGGCGTGTGAAGAACTCCTTGCAGAAGATTTTGCTGCCTTCGAGCTGTGCACCTTCTACGCCGGGACCGAAAACCTTGAGACCTTCTTTCTGGAACAGGTCGCTGACGCCCAGACAGAGAGGAACCTCGGGCCCGACGATGGTCAGGTCGATCGACTCGGACTTGGCGAACGCGAGCATCTTCTCGAGGTCGCTGACCGAGTCGCAGCCGATCGGGATGCACTCGGCGTCGCGCGCGATGCCGGCGTTGCCGGGCGCGCAATAGACTTTCGGGGACTGCGGGGAACGGCAAAGCGCCGAGACGATCGCGTGCTCTCGTCCGCCGCTGCCGATGACGAGAACCTTCTTCTCACCCATCGGGGATTCTCTACTCAGGGCTGGTGTTTGTCAGGTTTCGGGGCCGCCCGATTGTAACCAGCGGCGCTTG
>CAYZGY010001350.1:0-1708 GCA_964478085.1 uncultured Planctomycetia bacterium | reverse complement strand
CTGTGACTGAGTCGCTGTGACTGAGTCGCTGTGACTGAGTCGCTGTGACTGAGTCACTGAGGGGGCTTTTCGATCGCTTCGCGATCGATTCACCCCAACCAGCACGGCGTTTCAACCAGAGCCTGTTCTCTCGGGATCGTCACTTCCTGCGCGCGAGGTACTCGACGAGGTCGCGAATCTCGCGCTTGCTGAGGTGGTAGACGACGTTGTCGGGCATCGCCGAGACGCCCGTCGAACGCTGGGCGATGAGCGACTTCTTCACGCGGGTCGGCTTGCCTTCCGAGTCGACGATGAGGAGCTCGTCGGCGTTCTCTGATGCGCGGGAGATTCCGGTGACGACGCGCCCGTCCGTCAGTACGAGGACGACGGTCTCGAAGCCTTCCGAGCTCTGCGCGTCGGGATCGACGATCGAGCGCAGAATCTCCTCGCGCGAACGCTGAGCGCCGATCTTCGAAAGATCGGGACCGACGTCGCCGCCCAGCTCTCCGATGCGGTGGCAGCGCTGGCAACTGATCTCGGCCTTCGAGAGGAAGAGCTTCTTGCCGCGCTCGGCGTTTCCGCCCGATCGGCATTCGGAGTAACGCTCGGTCACGTCGCCCTCGGCGCGGGTCGTCTCGTACGCGCGGAGGGCCTGGACGACGCGCGCATCGGTTCGCTTCTCCGCGGCGTCGAGAAGATCGAGCGCGAGATCCTCGGCGACGTAGCCCGACTCGAGTCGACCGAGCCAACGCAGGATCTCGGCATCGGCTCCGGCGCCGGGGATACGGCCGAGCGCGAGGAGCGCCGACTGCTTCTGGATCGAGGTGCCGTCGCGGAGCGCCTCGCGCAGGCGGGCCATCGCGGCCTCGGGCTCTTCGGCCGCGAGCAGGAGACGACCGCGAGCACGCAAGAGAGGCTCGTTCGACTCGATCGCATTTCGAATCGCCGTCGGGAGACTCGCGTCGCGAAGCGAGCCGAGACTGTCGAGCGCCGCCGCCCGGATGTCGCCGCGCTCGCCCTCCCGCCGGACGACGTCGAAGAGGGCCGATGCGAACGCGGTCAGCCCCATCTCGCTCGCGAGCTGCGCGGATCGCAATCGGAGCTCGGGGCTCTCGTCGCCGAGGAGCGACGCAAAGACAGGACCGATGGCCGAGCCGGCGATCCCCGCGTCACGAGGCTCGACGGGACGCCAGAGGCCGACGATGCGGTCGCGCACCGAGGGAGAGTCCCAATGCCGTAGTGCGTCGATCGCGTCGAGACGGATCGCGACCGGAAGGTCGGCGCGCGCCGCGAACTCGGCGACCGCTTTTGCGCACGCCTCCGTTCCCGCCCGCTGAGCCGCCGCAATCGCCCGACGGAGTGCCACCTCGCCCGGCGAGACAGCGTCACCGATCGACGCGCTGACGCGACGGTCGGCGAGAAGAGCGAGCCATCGCGCGGTCGGAATCTCGATGGGAACGTCGTAGAGCGCTCGCGCGGCCTCCGCGACGATCCCGAGATTCGCATCGGCGAGAAAGGTCTCGATCCGCGAACTCTCGTGTCGCCGCAGCGCGAGGACCGCGGCGAGCCGAACACGAGGCGAGGCATGCCCGGCGAGATCGGCGATGGTGACCGGATCTGCCCCACCTGCGAGCGCCAGAGCGGCCGCGTGTCGCAGGTAGACCTCGCTCTCCTCGATCGATTAGACGAGCTCGAGAACCAGCGGCAAGGCGGAACGATTCGCTCCGCC
>CAYZGY010001349.1:0-1711 GCA_964478085.1 uncultured Planctomycetia bacterium | reverse complement strand
TCAAGCACAACGGAATCGCGAGAATCAACGCTGTGGAGAGCAGATCCGCACCGACGCGCCAGACGAGCTGTGCGCAGAGCTCGGGCATCAGGTCGATCGTCACCGATCCAGGAGGAGCTACCGTGAAGCTCTCGAAGACCAAGCGGATCATGCTGAGGTGCAGATCGAGGCTGATGAAGATGAACACGGTCAGCGCAGCGTGAAAGAACGGAAGCGCCGATTCCTCCGCCGCACCTTGCGGATCGGCGATCGCCGCCGCCGAGAGCCCCGCGTGCTGCGAGATGAGCGACGCGGCCCCGCGCACGGCACCGAGCACGAGAAACGCCGACCAAGCGATGACGATACCGATGATCGCCTCGCCCGCGAGCAGCAGCCACGCGCCGAGCGACGGCGCGAGCCGAAGCTGCAGCTCGCTCGCTCTCTCGAAGAGCGATGTCGACACGGCCGGCGAGCTCAACGCCGTGACGGTCAGGAGCCCGATCACGCCAAGCTTGAGCCGCCACGGAAACAGGCTGCTTCGAAAGAACGGCGCGACGAGAAAGAGGCCCGCGATGCGCGCACCGACGAGCGCCGCGGCCGCGAAGATCGCGGACTGGCTCCAGTCGGTCATCGTTCGTGCTCCTCTCTCGTTTCACTGTCTCTCTTCTCTTCCATTCTTCGCCCGGCTTCGCGATCTCAGGGGAACATCCCGTCGTTCAAGCTCTCGAGAACACCGAGCGTGTACGACGTCATCACGTCGAGAAGCCAAGGCAGGAGCAAGAACACTACTGCGGCCATCGACGCGATCTTCGGGATGAACGAAAGCGTCTGATCGTGCACCTGCGTCATCGCCTGCAATACGCTGACGATCAGACCGACGAGCAGACCGACCGCCAGGATCGGCAGAGAGAGCTCGAGCGCGGTCAGGAGCGCCGCACGCGCGAAATCGTTGGCGAGATCGAACGATTCCATCTTCGTCAGCCCTGAATTCCTTTGAGAAGTCCTTCCACAACGACGTTCCAGCCGTCCACGAGCACGAAGACCAAGATCTTCAGCGGCAGCGAGACGAGCGCCGGGGGCAACATGATCATTCCCATCGAAACGAGCACCGCCGAGACGACGAGATCGATCACGAGAAACGGGAGAAGGATCATGAAACCCATCGTGAACGCGAGCTTGAGCTCGCTGAGAACGAACGCCGGAAGGATGGTGAAGAAGCTGAGGTCCTCGACCTGTCGATTCTTCCACGACGCCTCCGCGACATCGGCGGAGAGCGTCGTCCCGTCCGCGTCTCGCACGTCGGCGGCAGCGACTTTCGGCGTCTCGCGCGACTCCGACGCCTCGACCATCAACCGCAACTCCTTGATGCGAGTTCGCGATAAGAGGAAGCGCTTGATCGGCGCCTCGGCGCGTGCGTACGCTTCCTCCGTCGAGATCTCCTTCTTCTCGACGAACGGAACGTACGCCTCGTCGTAGACCTGCCGCCAGAGAGGCATCATCACGACGCCCGTCAGGAGCAGCGAGAGCCCGAAGACGATCATATTCGGGGGAAGATCCTGTGCACCGAGCGCTCGCCGGAGGAAGAGGAGGACGATGAGGATGCGCGGGAAGCACGTCGTCAAGAGAACGATCGACGGAACGACACCGAAGATCGTCACCAGAGCGAGCGCGCGCAGTGGCGCCTCGATGTTCTCTTCGTCGAGCCCCGTGATGGTGCGCAGCCACCCGCCGT
>CAYZGY010001348.1:0-1716 GCA_964478085.1 uncultured Planctomycetia bacterium | reverse complement strand
GAATCGTGTAGATCTCGGAGAACCACCAATCATAAAAAAAAAATTGAGGGCCGATCAAGCCGCTGTCGACGTGGACGATATCGTCTCCGCCGCCAGCGTTGATCTCGAGCGACGCGAGCGCCGGAGATTCCGTATCGGCGATCAGATCGATGACGTCGTCGCCGTCACCGGCGTTGATCTCGATGCTGTCCACTCGTCCGTTGAGGTTCTTGAACCGATAGCGATCCTTCAAGCCCGTGCCCGCGACGACGATGGTGTCGACCTCGTCGGCGGCGAAGAGCTCGACGACGAGACCCGTCGAGACGATGACGACCTCCTCGCCGTCCGTGAAGCGAGCCAGGTCGGCGCGGATCGGGTCGAGGTCCGAGCGGCGCGGGTAGAAGTCGAGGTCGAGGTATCCCTTGTCGACGAGTTGCTCGACCGTCAGGCCATCGCTGCTGAGCACATCGACCTGGTAGCTCTGCGCACCGCCCGAATCGCCACCCGCGTACCGCAGGGTCAACAGAGAGGGATCGTTGTCCGTGCGTGGAGTCAGGTGGGCGATGTCTTCCGGAGCGTCGAGTACGCATTGCCAGTCGAAGCGTGCGATCACCTCCTCGACGAAACGCTCGCTCGCCTCGAAGAGCGTGATCTCGCTGAAGCCGAGGTCGAGCCCGATCCACAGGAACGCCTCGAGGAAGACACGCAATTCGCCCTCGACGTCGAAGAGACACTCCGGACCGTGGCTCAGTCGCTCGATAAGCTCCTTGCCGAAGAACTTGCCGTCGCCAACGGGCTCGTCGTTGATGAACTGTGTCAGCTTGTCGTTGAGGTCGAAGCCGATCTCGGCCTCGAGTCCGCCGCGGACGCCGGCTTCGACGAGACCACCGACTCCGAGACTCGCGCTGACACCGACGGCTGCCGTGAGCGTGATCTCGTTCTCGTCATCGGGAGTGTTCTCCTGACCGTGGTCGTCGAGGAAGAAGCCGTTGAAGATCAGATCGAACTCGGCCGGATCGAAGTCGACCTCCATCCACTGACGCAGGCCGGTCGTGTCGAACCCGAAGTCGAAGTTCGTCGTGGCGCCGATGGAGCCGAAGAAGCCGGCGTTGAGGCCCGGGAAGACCGTGAAAGACCGCTGGTACTCGAAGAGGAGATCGAGGTCCGGCAAGTCGTAGTAGAAGAGCGTCGCCTCGCCGCGCCCGAGGAGGAAGTCGATAACGGTCGCCGGCTCCTCGAGGATCGGAATGCTGAAGCGCTTCTTCGGCGGACCGGAAGAGTTGCGGTTCGAGGAGTTCCGGCTTCGGCTCCTCGTGCTCTTGCCGTCGAGCCCCTGCTGATCGGGGCCCTTCGTCGTCTTGTCGAGGTCGGACCTCTGACTCTCGGAGAGGTCTTGTGTGCGCTTGTCCCTCTCGGACTGACTCTGAGCGACGTCGTCTTCTGTGGTCGTCGCGTCGGGATCCTCGACCGAGTCCGACGTGAGATTGAAGGTACCGAAGTTGAGCGTTCCGCCGCTGGCGAGATCCTTGGCGGTCTCGAGGAAGTCGATCGTGGCGTCGATCGCGCGGAGCACCTTCTTCGCCGTGTCGACGGTCTTCGCTGGCAGCTTGAGATAGGCGATATCGATGAACTGCAGCGTCGTGATGCCGAGCTCGATCTCGAGGAGCAGGAGAACGACAACGGGCTTGATCGGCGAGACGACCTCGTAAATCGTGTCGAGCGTGTCACCGAGGAAGC
>CAYZGY010001347.1:0-1716 GCA_964478085.1 uncultured Planctomycetia bacterium | reverse complement strand
ATCTGCCGGCGAGCCATCTGCCGGCGAGCCATCTGCCGGCGAGCCATCTGCCGGCGAGCCATCTGCCGGCAAACCGCGCGGGAATCAGTAGCGGTAGGTCGCCGCGATACCGGTCTTCACGGGCATCGCCTCGCCCGGCAGAACGAGCACCTCGCCACCCTGGCCGATCGTCATTTCAGCAAGCTCGTCGTAGACGTCGACGTCGTACGCGTTCTTGTGCTCGTCGCCCGGCAGAATCGCGCCGTTCGCACGATCAAGCAGTCCCCAGAATCGTCGTCCACTTTCGACGCAGAGTCGTTTGACTCGCCCCTCCGCAGCAGCGCGCGCGATCCCGGTGAGACTCGAGCTGCCGAGCTGACGAGATTTCGCGACGAGAAACTCCTCGCGTGCCTCCTCGAGACGTCGATCGAAGACGGGCTGGAGGATCTCGACCGCGGCGTTCGAAATCGCATCGACCGAGAGGCTCTGCCCGCTGAAGGGAATCCCCTCTTCGAGAAGTCCGGGCACACTCGCGACCTTGCGAAACGTGCTCTGATGATGCTTCTGCGCCGCAAGGATCACCGGACGCCCCGACTCACCGACGACGCTGCGGGAGAGCGCCTTGCCGACCTCGCGAAAGAAGCGCTCGATATCGGCCTGACCGTCACTCGCCTCGCCTCGTCCGAGGTGGTGCCCGCCGTCGCCGCGCGGAGGGGCGCCGGAATCGACAGCCCAATCGTCGACACTCTCGGGCAATCCTCGGATCGGCAGCACTTGGATCCGCTCCCGCCAACCCTGATAGACCGTCACGCCGTGGAGAGTCAACGCGACGACGAAGAATCCCGATCCGTTCTGCAAGTAGCGGATCATCGGCTTGGTGTGGAAACTCCCGCCGACGACCTCGAGCTGCGGGAACTCGCCCGGGACGCGATAGGCGGCGAAGAAGCCCGGGGACGCGAATACGGCGAGGCCCGCCCCTCCGTGGAGCCAGAACTCGGATTGGTCGAGCGCGTGTAGCTTCTCCCCGATTTCCTTGACGATCGCCGGGGTCGAATCGCGTTCGAGGATCTTTTCTACGGCGCGGCAGAGATTTCGGTACAGAATACCATCGGAGCGAGCCTCGGCGCTGTTCGCGTGCGAAGGCATGTAGATCGACACGCACGGCCCCTCGCGCTCGGCGAGAAGCTCGGCCAATGACTCTTTGTCGAAAACGAACGAGACTTTCCCCTCGACGTCAGCGGTTCGCGATGCCATCACTTCTTCCTCCCGGTTCTGTTTGCCTCGAGAATCGCGTCCTTCCCGTTCGATTGTGCCCCGAAGCCCACTCGGAGGGAACAGCGAATCGAGCATTCTCGGACCGTCACGCTTCAGGGACGCTCGTCGCCGAGCCGAGGCTTAAGGAATCGTCGGAAACACCCATCGAAGGAATCGATCGGCCCCGTGTTCCAATTAGAGAAGGCTCTCGACTCCGGTTCTCGTGCTTGGCAGCGTGGTGAGCTCGACCGCGCCGTTTCGCTCCTCGAAGAGGCGCACGCCGAATACCCGGACGCGGACGACGCGACGTTTCCGCTCGCACGGGCGGTCCACGAGCTCGGGCAGAGCGATCGGGCGATCGCGCTCCTCGAGACCGAAGGCGCCAAGTCGACCTCAGAGTCGGGACGACGCGCGCATCGCGCGCTGCTACCCAAACATATTCCCGATACGCAAGCCGTCGACGCCGCTCTTCTAGCGCTCCGG
>CAYZGY010001346.1:0-1724 GCA_964478085.1 uncultured Planctomycetia bacterium | reverse complement strand
GCGGAGATCGAGCCACGCGGCGCATCGCCGCGTCGTGACGTCATCTCGACATCCGTCGACCTTCGGCCTCAGAATCGTCCTCAGCATCCAGTTCCTGCGCAGCGTCGAGCGCGTCCAGCGCATGAAAGCTCAGTTGACGAACTGCGGCACGACGCGAAAACCGACATACGCGAAGTATCCCAGGAGCAACAGCGCCCCCTCCCAGCGCAGGATGCGCCGACGGTTGGTCACGCAGAGGGGAAGGAGAAGCACGGAGAGGAAGCAGACGACGACGAGGTCGGTCATGCCGTCTTTCGGCACGGGAATCGGTGCGATACAGCCCGTAACGCCGAAGATGAGCAGGAGATTGAAGATGTTCGAGCCGACCACATTGCCGATCGCGAGGTCGGTCTGCCCCTTCCTCGTCGCGATGATGCCCGTGACGAGCTCGGGGAGGCTCGTTCCGAGCGCGATGAGGCTGAGCCCGATGATCGACTCGGGAACGCCGAAGCTCTCCGCGAGCGACGAGCCCGACTCGACCGTCAGCTGGCCTCCCCAGATCAGCCCCGCGAGACCGCCGAAGACCATGACCGCGCTGAGTCCGAGCGACTTCGGCGCCGTGTCCTCGTCGAGCTCGTTCGCCTGCTCGACGTAGGCGTCTTTACCGCGTTGGCGGATCCCATCACTCACTGTGTAGTAGATGAAGACGCAGAAGAGGAGGAGCAGGACGATCGCGTCGGAGCGATCGAAGAAGCCGTCGGTGTCACCGCGAATACCGACGTCGCTCGCCATGACGACCACGGCGGCGGTCGCGAGCAGCATCATCGGAATCTCGCGTGTGATCACCGAGCCCTCGATTTCGAGCGGACGCATCAACGCGCACGCGCCAAGGATGAGAGCTATGTTGGCGATGTTGGACCCGATGACGTTGCCGAACGACATCTGCCCCGAGCCTTCGAGCGCAGCACGCGCATTGACGGCCAGCTCGGGCGCGCTCGTTCCGAAGGCGACGATCGTCAATCCGATCACGAGCGGCGACACGCCGAGGGAGCGCGCGAGCGTCGACGAGCCGCGCACCATCACCTCGCCACCTACGAGTAACAGGAAGAGTCCCGCGATCAGCACGAAAATGTCTAGGAGCATCGTCCTAAGAATCTGACGCAGTGATCGAGATTGTCAACTCTCCACGCTCCTCGGAACGTTCCGAATCTACCGGCCGGCCCCGCTCGTCGGGGTGAATCGATCCCGTTTCGAGGGATCGAGAGGGGGCTTCCCGAAAGCCCCCTTGGAAGTCAGCCCCCTTGGAAGTCAGCCCCCTTGGAAGTCAGCCCCCTTGGAAGTCAGTCGGTGGGATCCAAGTTCAACTCACGAATCCAGACGTTCCGGAAAGCGGGGTTCTGGCCGTCGCCGTGATCCTGCAGGCGGATGCTGTCCGGACCTTCGTGGAATCGGTACTTGGCGACGTTGCCCCAAGTCGTCCCACCGAAGACCTCGGCGTGGTGCTGGACCGCGACCCCGTTGTGGAAGACGGTGAACCGAGCGGGCTCGAGGAGCTTCTTGTCCTTCCCGAATCGCGGCGCGCGGAAGATGATGTCGTAGGTCTGCCACTCGCCGGGCGTGCGCGAGGCGTTGAAGAGCGGCGGGTGCTGACCGTAGACCGAACCGCAGGAGCCGTCGGCGTAGGTCGGGTTGTCCGATGAGTCGAGGATCTGGAGCTCGTAGCGGTTCATGAACCAGATGCCGCT
>CAYZGY010001345.1:781-1725 GCA_964478085.1 uncultured Planctomycetia bacterium | reverse complement strand
CCGTCACGCTCGCTATCGTCTCGTCATGCCGGTCGACGAGCAAGAGAGTCGTCGTCACTGCGGACGGCTTTTGACTTCAGACGAGATCGCGTGGATCCGCGACTTGACGTCGGCGGAACCGCAAAGAAATCGCGCGCAGGTCGAGGCCGAGGCTCCCCGGTACCTTCACAAAGAGGCGCCATCGTTCGCGGACAGGCTCGCTGGGATCCGGCGCGAGATTTGGACCGCTCGCTTTTCTGCGCAGCCGGTCTTCAAACGGGTAAGCGAGAAAATCCGCCGGCTCTTGCCGCGCTGGTTTCTCGCCGCGTGATTTCCGCGAAACTCCAGCTTGGCATTGGCGAGCTTCAGCGACGAAGAGCTCGGGCGAATCGCCTCGCTTGTCCACTCGAAGCACTTTTTCAACGGGCTGTCAAGCTCGCCGCGTTCACACCCGCCGACGGGAAACCGTCCGTCTACGTCGGAGATCGCGTGGACGGCCTCATCCGCGTGCTCCTTCCTGGGAGAAGTTGACGGGATCGCTTCTTCACTTCGGTGGCTTCCCTTCCGCTCGCGGGGCGGCTACAACGATGGGGCTGTGAACTCTTCGTCTCCTCTCTCCTACCGCCATCGAACTCTCCGTCATGACGCACGATTCGTTTTCGAGACCCCTGCCGCGGATCGCCGCGAGCTGCGCGGTCGTCTTGATTCTCGTTCTGGCCTTCAATTCCGACGCCGCGGCGAACCCGAAGAAGCCGACGAACGTCCTCTGGATCTACCTCGAGGACGTCAGCCGCTGGTTCGGCTGCTACGGTGACCAGCGCGCCCAGACCCCGAACATCGACCGCTTGGCCAAGTCGGGTGCTCGCTTCGAGCGCTTCTACACGCCGGCGGGCGTTTGCTCCGCGCCGCGCTCGAGCATCGTGACGGGCATGATGCAGACCTCGATCGGAGCGCATCAGCATCGC
>CAYZGY010001345.1:0-771 GCA_964478085.1 uncultured Planctomycetia bacterium | reverse complement strand
GATCCCCGAGTACTTCCGCGCCGCCGGGTTCTACACGTTCAACGACGGCAAGGACGACTACAACTTCCGCTGGTCGAGGGACGCGCTCTACGACAGCTACGGAAAGATGAACTTCCAGGGGAACGAGTGGGCGAAGTGCCCGAAGGACAAGCCGTTCTTCGGACAGATTCAGCTTCGCGGCGGGAAAGATCGTCCTCCCTTTCCTGCGAACGAACGCGTCGATCCGAAGTCGATCTCCGTTCCACCGTACTACCCGGACATCCCGCTCGTTCGCAAAGAGATCGCGCACCACTACGACTGCATCCGTTGGACCGATCAGCAGGTCGGGAAGATCATCGCTCAGCTCGAGCGCGACGGCTTGCGTCAATCGACGCTCGTGATCCTGCTCTCGGATCATGGGTACAAGCTGCATCGAGACAAGCAGTTCCTCTACGAGGGCGGCATCAAGATGGCGCTCATCGCTTCAGGACCTGGCGTGCCCGCCGGTCAGGTGCGCGACGATCTCATCAGCGGAGTCGACATCGGTCCCACCTCGCTGGCCATGGCGGGCGTCAAAGTGCCCACTCACGTCGAAGGGCGAAACATCTTCGACAAGAACCACACGCCGCGCGAATTCGTCGTGGCGGCTCGAGACCGTTGCGACTACACGATCGAGCACATCCGAGCCATCGTGACTCCGCAGCACAAGTACCTGCGGAACTTCCTGACCGACCGGCCGTACATGCAACCGAGCTACAAGGATCCCTGGCCCGTTTCGCGGGAGTTCCGTCG
>CAYZGY010001344.1:273-1726 GCA_964478085.1 uncultured Planctomycetia bacterium | reverse complement strand
CAAGGATTATCTCGGCTCGGCGTCTCCGCGCCTCGGATCGATGGCCAAGCGGGTCGGCCGAGCGGGTACGGAATTCAAGGGGGAGCTCGACGAGTTCGCGATCTTCTCGCGCGCGCTCTCGGAGAACGAAGTTCGCTCGCTCTACCTCCGCGGCGTTCTCGGCAGGTCGATCGCGAGATATTGACGCGTATCAGCGCCGGCGCGCGACGGGGGCGTCGATCGCCGGGATCGAGCGTCGGAGCCTGGCGATCGTCTCGGAGAGATTCGGGTCGCTCGCGACGTTCTTCCACTCGTGCGGGTCGCTGCGGTGATCGTAGAGCTCCTCGGAGCCGTCCGCGTAGCGAATGTAACGAAAGTGCTCGCTGCGGACCGAGTGGTTGCCTCGCTTGTACGTCGTCACGGCCGCGTGTTTCCATGGAGCGCTCGGGTCGCGCACCAGCGGTGCAAGGCTGACTCCCTCGAGCCCTTTCTTCTTCGGCAGTCCGCAGAGCTCGACGAGCGTCGGGTAGAGGGAGAGCAGCTCGACGGGCTTCGTCGACTTGCCTCCGTTTCGCTTCTTCGGGAGCGAGATGATCATCGGCACTCGCGTCGCGCGTTCCCAGAGCGACTGCTTGGCCCAGCGCTCCTTTTCGCCGAGGAAGAAGCCGTGATCGGAGAAGAGCACGATGATCGTCTCGTCGGCGAAAGGGCTCGCGTCGAGGGCGTCTAGAACGCGTCCGATCTGTGCGTCCATGAACGTCGTGCTCGCGAGGTACGCGCGGACCGCGGGTCGCCACTCTTTGTTCTCGACGAACCAGGCGTGCGCCGGGGGGAGCGGATTGTGTGTGAGCTCGACCGCGGCGGCGGGAAGGTCGGCGCGATCATTCTCGAGAGTCTTCGGTCGTCGAACCTTCTCGAGGGGGAGGCGCTCGAGGTAGGCCTTCGGCGCGTAGAGCGGCACGTGCGGACGGTAGAAGCCGACGGCGAGGAAGAACGGACGCACCTCCGTGTCTTTCGAGGCGCCGCGCGCTTTCGAGAGCTTCGCGATTCGATCGACGGCCCACGTCGCGACTCGATGGTCGGAGTACTCCGGCAAGTCGTAGGTCTGCGCTCCCCAATCCCACAGCGGAGTCTTGCTCGGTGAGCTCTTCACGAGCCGCTTCGCGTGTCTCGGCTTCTGGCCGGGGCGGTCGCCGTGCGTCTCGAACGACTTCGGATCGGGCCTCGATCCGTGGAAGATCTTTCCCGTCGCGAGCGTCTCATAGCCGTGCGAGCGGAAGTACTCGGTCAACGTCATCGAGTTCCTCGTCTTCGGGACGGAACGAAACCACGGGCGATTCTCGTAGATTCCCGTCGTCGATGGGCGAAGTCCGAGCATCAGGCTCGTCCGCGAAGGATTGCAGATCGGAGCTTGGCAGTGCGCGTTGGTGAAGAGGACGCCGCGCTTCGCGCGGCGCTCGCTGTTCGGCGTCGC
>CAYZGY010001344.1:0-263 GCA_964478085.1 uncultured Planctomycetia bacterium | reverse complement strand
GGTCGACGCTTGCGAGTGTCCTCCGAGGCAGCCGACCCAGTCGTTGAGATCGTCGATCGCGATGAAGAGGACGTTCGGTCGGGACTCGGCCCGAGTTGCTGAAGACGCGAGGACGAGCGCTGTGAGAACGACGACGAACGTAGGGAGGCGGCGGTTCATTTTATCAGATCGGACCAGGAGCGAATCTTTCCGTCCGCCGCGTAGATCTCGGCCAGCTGCTCGAGAGTGATGGCTCGGAGCGGGCTGCTGTGGTGAGCGAAGAT
>CAYZGY010001343.1:0-1733 GCA_964478085.1 uncultured Planctomycetia bacterium | reverse complement strand
AACGGGTCGTCTCCGGCTCTGCTGATAACGCCATCGTAGTGTGGGACATAGCGACCGGTCGTCTCGTCGCGCGTTTCACCCTCAGCTTTCCAGTGCAGGCTTGTGTAGCTACCGATCGGAGGATCGTTGTCGGCGACGCCCTCGGAAACGGTCACTTCTTCACACTCGTAGACAAGACCGAGAAGGACGGTGAGCTCGCGCAAGCGTGAGTCCAGCGGCTGCTTCACCTCGAAAAAAGGCTTCGGCGAAAGCAAGGCGTCGATCTTGGTGTCGAGCGAGAGCTTCCCCTCCTCGACGAGCTGCAGAATCGCGACAGCCGTGATCGGCTTCGACAGGCTCGCGATGCGAAAGAGAGACTCCGGCTCGACGCGCGTTTCTCTTTCGCGGTCGGCGAACCCGTAACCTCGCGCAACGACGAGACGACCGTCGCGAACGACCGCGAGAGCGCCGCCGGGCAGGTTGTTCTTGCGGATCAGGTCGGTCATCAGATCGTCGAACCCGGCGAGCTCCTTCGGGCAATCTCCCGTCTTCGGAATTTCGCGACCTGCCCAAGACGCGCGAGGCGGGGGCAGCCCCCGGAGATCGGCAAGGTCTCGCCTCAAAGGAACGCGAAGGAACCGCGGCCGGTAGATGCTCGCGTCGCCGACCATCTTCCAGAAGTCGTGCGAGTTGACGACGTAGGTCACGAGAAGCTCCCCCGCTCGCGAAAGGTGCGCGTGCGCCTTGGCCGCGTAGGGAAAGTGCTTCGCCTCGCGGCTCAAGTTCGGAATGCGGTAAATCTCGTGCTGCTTCGACCACGGTCCTTCGGGTCTCTCGGCCGTGCGCAGGAAGATCCCGTTTCCGAAGACCGGTTGGCTATGGCAGAGAACCAAGCGCTCCCGATCGCCGATGCGCAGGCGATCGACGGTGAGCTCGTTGACGAGACCGCCGGCGATCGGCGCCGCGCGTCGCGAGTCTGCGACCCAACTCTTGCCGTCGTAGAAGGCCCACGTCGTCGCACGCTCGATGCTCTCCGGCGGAGCTCGCGCGATGAGCAGCTCCTTGTTGAGCGGCGCCGTCTCGCGAATTCCGTAGACATAGACGAACTCCTTTCCGTCGTCGTAGAGCGCGACACCCCAGCTCGTCTCGATCTGACCGTCCTTCGCTCTCAAATCTCGCTTGCCGATCGCGTGAGGTAAGGGGTGCTGCTCGACGCGCCACTCGACGACGTCCTTCTCGAAGTTCGATACGGTCGCGATGGCCCCACCACGACTCTCGAAGCCCCAGACGCCTTTCCCACCCGGAGTCTTCGCGATGTGCGCGAGGAAGAAGACGAGCTTCGCGGGCCCCTTCTTCGGCCGGACGACCTCGCCATCGAGGATCCAATACCAGCCGGTCGGCTGTTTCGCCCCGATCGCCTCGGCATCCGGAACGATCCAGGCGGTCGGTTTGCCCTTCTCGTTCTTCGGCCCCCAATGAAATCGAAGGTCACGTACGGTCGCTCGATCCCCCTTCGTTTCGAACCGACCGACGCCGATCGTGTTGTTGACGATGGTCGATCCCGGCGCGTGCTTGCCGTCACGAACCGACCCGACCCACGAGTCGGAGTAGAGCCAAAGCGTGCGACCATCTTCGAGATCGACAGAATACGCGCCATCCGCCCCGGTCCATCCGTCTCGTCGTGTGAATATCTCGTCCCAGTCGCTGGCGCCCTCAGTCTCATTCGAGAAGAGGCAAGTACCGCCCCAGACGCA
>CAYZGY010001342.1:0-1733 GCA_964478085.1 uncultured Planctomycetia bacterium | reverse complement strand
GACGATCGGACGCAGCCCGCGCTCGACCGTCGGAACGATCACCGAGCTTCACGATCACCTGCGCCTCCTGTTCGCACGACTCGGCGTGCCGCACTGTTTCGAGTGTGGGCGACCCGTCTCGTCGCAGAGCGCGGATCAGGTCGTCGACCAGCTGCTCTCACGGGATACGGCTGGGGCGCGCGGGCTCTTCTGCGCGCCGATCGTTCGCGACCGCAAGGGGGAGTACCGTCGCGAGCGCGAGCAGCTTCGCCGCGACGGATATCGACGACTGCGTATCGACGGAGAGATCGTTCGCCTGACGGACGACGAGCTGCGGCTCGAGCGTCATCGATCGCACACGGTCGAGATCGTCTACGATCGCATCCAGATCGTTCCCGAGCGCCGCAGTCGACTCGTCGAGGCCGTCGAGAAGTGCTTCCAGCTTGCCGACGGGACGCTCAACGTCGTCGTCGAGGGCTCAGAAGGAGACGAAGGGCCCGCGGATCCTTCGGCGGACGAGCACTTCTTCTCCGGACGCTTCGCATGTCCGGATTGCGGCGTCGATCTCCCGGAGCTCGAGCCCCGACTCTTCTCGTTCAACTCGACGCACGGGATGTGCCAGGCGTGCGAAGGGCTCGGCGTGCGGCCGCAGCTCGACGTCTTGCGCATCGTTCACGATCCGAGTCGCCCCTTTCGACGGGGCGGTCTGGCGCTTTTCCGAGAGGACGGTCGCAAGGCGCATCGATCCGTCGATGCCGAGATCGTCGAGATGATCGGCGCGGTCTTCGGCTTCGACCTGGGCTCGAGCTGGGGCGACCTCGACGAGGCCGCGCGGACAGCGCTTCTCGACGGTGATGCGACGCGCGGTCTCAAGGGGGTCATCGAGCACGTCGAGACGCTCGTCGCGAGTGCCCCCGAAGCTTTCGATGAGCTCTTCGCGGATCTCGAGTGTCCCGACTGCGAAGGGGCGCGACTGTCTCCGCTCGCGCGTGCGGTCACCTTTCGCGGTCGATCGCTCACGGACATCGCCCGGAGCCCTGTCAGCGAGCTGCGCGACTGGTGCGGCTCGATCGAGCTCGAAGACATCGAGAGCGCGATCGGCGATCCGATCCTGCGCGAGCTGAGCTCGCGTCTCGGGTTTCTCGAGAACGTCGGACTCGGCTACCTGACACTCGGTCGTTCGGCAAACACGCTCGCGGGTGGCGAAGCGCAACGCATCCGTCTCGCGAGTCAGGTGGGCGCAGGACTCCAAGGGGTCGTCTTTGTTCTCGACGAGCCATCGATCGGGCTGCACGCACGTGACAACCGGCGCTTGCTCTCGACGCTCGAGGCGCTTCGCGACGCGGGTAACAGCGTCATGGTCGTCGAGCACGACCGCGAGACGATGGAGAAGGCGGACTGGCTCGTCGACCTCGGTCCCGGGGCCGGCGTTCTCGGCGGCGAGCTCGTCGCCGAAGGAGCGGTCTCCGACGTCGCCGAGTGCGAGCGATCACTCACCGGGCGCTACCTCGCCGGCACGGCGAGTATCGACGTTCCCGAGAAGCGTCGTCCGATCGGAGCGAAGAAGCTCCAGATCTTCGAGGCGACGCACAACAATCTACGCGGCGTCGACGTCGAGATTCCGCTCGGCGTGCTCGTCGCGGTGACGGGCGTCTCGGGCTCGGGGAAGAGCTCGCTCGTCAACGGAGTTCTGCGTCCAGCGCTCGCGTCGAAGATCGGTCGTACGAATCACCCGTCGGGCGCGCACCGAAGCC
>CAYZGY010001341.1:0-1736 GCA_964478085.1 uncultured Planctomycetia bacterium | reverse complement strand
CGATCGAGTCGCGCAGGCGAGCGATCTCGACGAGGAGGACACGGAGGAAGCCCGCGCCTCATCTCGATGACGATCAAGGAGCTCTCCGCGGAGAATCTCCTGAACCTCCTCGATCGCCGGCTCCAGAAGCACCAATTCGTCGTACGTTACGGTGCGGTGATCCTCGCGCGAAACGGCGAGTACAAGCGTCAGCGATACGTGCGCCTGTACCACGTTCAGGACATCGTCCGGAAGCCCCCGGATTTTCCCGCACCGAAGCTCGGCTTGGGCGGGATCGAAGAAGACTGATCTTGCCTGATTCGATCTTGTCGTACGGGTTTCGTCGGTACTAAACTCGAAGCAGAAAGGGTGGCGGCCCGATTTCGCATCCGGTCGCCTCTCTGTGTTGATTTACAGCCTGCTACGAGGAACTCGACCCTACCAGCCCGCAAAAGCGAGCTCGATCTCCGCGTCGTGACGTCATCTCGACATCCGCCGACCTTCAGCAATAGAATCGTCCTCGGCATCCAGTTCATGCCCATCGTTGAGCGCGTCCAGCGCATGAAAACTCAATCGGTCTCTCGCAGGAGTCTCATCGTGTCGCGCGCGATTTCGTCTCGTTCTCTGTCTCTCCGTTCGCTCTTCGTCGTGTTCCTGAGCGTCCTGGTCGCTTCGTCGTCGTTGATGGCGCAAAACAGACGTGAGCGGGATAGGCGTGCCGGGGAGGCGCGGAGAAAAGCGCGCGTCGAGGCGATCCGTAGCGCGATCGCGAAGTACATCGAAAAGGGAACGACGAGCGGGATCTCGAGCGGCATGCGTTCCTATCTGCGTGCGGAGTCCGCGCGAGAGCTCGACATCTTCGCGACTCACTCGATTCACAGGGCGGTCCTCGCGCAGCTCCGGAAGGTCGACGGCGTGGTCGTTTTCAACGCGGCGAAGAGCTATGTCAAGAAGAGCACGGGCTCGAACTTTCCGGCGCAGGTCGTCCTCCTCAAGGCGGTCGGAAAGGGAGGGGCGGGCGTCAAGAAGTCCGCGCGCATGGAGCTGTTCCTCACGGCCGCGAAGAAGAGAGATCGCGGACTCGCGACGTGGGGCGTTCGCCTTCTCGCGGAGGAGCGTCACGCCGAAGGGATCGACGCGCTCATCGATCTTCTCGAGGAGGAGGAATTCTCCGGGCGTTACTTCGGCGACCTCGCGAGCGTCATTCAAGGAGAGCTCTACCGAGTGCTCGGATCGATCGCGGTGGGCAACTCGGGACAGATCCGCAAGGCCTGGAAGAGTATCGGTAAGAAGATTCCGAAGAAGCCGGACTACAAGCCCGGCAAGGGCGGCGGCGGTGGTGGAAAGACGGTCTTCTTCGGCGATCGAATCGCGTCCCGCGCCGTCTTCTGCATCGATCTTTCATCGAGCATGAACGGCAAGGTTTCGGCTCGTGGCTCGAAAGGACAGCAGCGGAAGGTCGATATCGTCAAGGCCGAGCTCGAGAAGGCTGTCGGCGGCCTCTCGCCGGAGAACCGCTTCAATATCGTCACCTACGACAAGGGCTGTGCGCCGTGGCGTTCCCGCGGGAAGCTCCAGAAGGCCAACGTCGCGACCGTGAAGAATGCCAAGGAGTTCGCGCGTGAGCTCGAGACGGGATCAGGAACGAACATCCACGACGCGATGGTCATGGGCCTCAAGATCGAGGACGTCGAGTCGATCTACCTGCTCTCCGACGGATCCGCGTCCGTCGGAGGAAATCCCGATCAGATCCGTAA
>CAYZGY010001340.1:0-1739 GCA_964478085.1 uncultured Planctomycetia bacterium | reverse complement strand
CCGCGTCGGCAAGTTTCTGAAACGCATGGACGCCGCCGCGCGGATCGTTCGGGTAGGCGCGACTCTTCGTCTTCTTCATGAACTTGTCGAAGAGAGCCCCGATCTCGATGAGTCGTCGGGCTTCGGCGTCGGCCGGAGCGGCGGCTCCGCCTTCGTGCTCGTGATCGTGGGCGTGGTGACCGTGCGCCAGCTCCCGCGCGCGCATTCGACGCATCTCGGCGACGGCGACCGCCTCGCTTCGAGCGAGGAGCACCAACGGAAGGAGCGGCACGACGAAGCTGCTCGCGATGTTCGAGACGAAACGATGACCGTGATACTGCAATGTCGTCTTTGTTCCACGCACCGCGAGGAAGCCATCCCGGAACTTGTCGGCGAAGATCTCCCCCGCCGGCAGAAGCGCCGGGTCGAAACCGATCGACTTGAACTCGTTCGCGAACGTCGGCGTGAGACGTTGAAGCATCGACGTCGCGGTGTTGTACGCCGAAACCACGCTGCGCCCGCCGCGCGCGAGCATGAAGGACGAGCCGCGCACGATGCGTCCCTGAACGAGCTCCATCAGCTTCTCGTCCTCGGAGACCATGGGCGCCTTCGCGTAGTACTTGACGTACCGGCCGACCGAATGCGGCGTGAACCCGAGGATAGTCCAACCGTCCTCGAGCTCCTTCCAGTAGAGCCCCAGGGTCGGATTGCGGAATGCGAAACCGAGCGCCCTGTCGAAGTCGAGGGGCTCGTCGATCGGCTGCGGCTGATTGTTGCCAAGCGACTCGAAAAGACCGGCGAAGCGCAGGTTCCGCATCGATACTCCCATCGACTCGACAGGCTTCTCGGCGCTCTGATACTTGCGTGCGACCTTCTTTGCGACGTTCAGGTAAGGCTTTAGCTGATTCGTCCGGCACAGCACGAGTCCGTCGGGAATCCAGCTGCCTGCGGGCGGGGTCACGACGAAAGAGAACAGATCGAGCCGACCGAGAGGGTACACGTCAGCCTTCGCGGAGAGACCGGACTGCTTCTCGATGAACTCGATGACCTGGTTGACCTCCTGGAGATCGTTCCCGATCGATCCGGTGAACGCCTCGCGGAAGAGCCGAATCGTATCGCGCACGGTCGTTCCGAGCCGGAGAGAGCCCGCCTTGACGATGCTCGACGACGCCGGGATCTTCGAGAAGGCCGCGTAGTCGGCAGGACCACGAAACAGCTCGGCGACCGCTTTGATCGCGCCGCTGTTGCCATTCGGGCTATCGATGAAGAACTTGCCTTCGAGATCCCCGCCGCGAAGCCCGATCTGCGCGGTCACGGTTTCGCACTCGTCGAAGCCGAGGGCCTTGAAGATACGCTTGACCTCCGCCTGCTCCCGATTCGAAAACTCCGGGGTCTCGAAGAGCTCGTAGAGCTTCTCGCGGAAAGCTCGCAAATCGACGTAGCCAAGCAGAAGGGGCTTCCCCGAGCCGGCCTTCGATCGTTCGCGCGCCTTCGCGAAACGCGTGTTGCTCGCGAGCCCACGACGCGTCGCGTTTCCACGGTAGCGATCGATGACCGGCTCGAGCGGTCCACCGTTGAGCGAGAGTATGAGCGAATCACCGACAAACGCGTGTGCGAATCCCGGTCCCCAGCGCATGACCCACTGGTAGATCTTGACGCCACCATGACTTCGCTCGTGAGGAGGCGTGCCGCGACCTTCGACCGTCGCCATCTTGAGGAAGACCTCGGCGAGCTGCTTCTTCTTGCTGCCGACCTCGAAC
>CAYZGY010001339.1:0-1741 GCA_964478085.1 uncultured Planctomycetia bacterium | reverse complement strand
GTTCGAGTAATAGTTGGCCTCGAAGGCGATTCCGGTAAGCTGCTCATTGAGGGCGTCACAGACCTCTGCTGCCGTCGGAGCCTTCGACGCCGAGCTCTGCGCAGGGGCCGACCCTGCGGAATCTCTACAGCACAGCGCGAAAGCCGCGAAAGCGAGAATCGCCAGTCGAGACGTGAAAACAGACATTCTGGGCGTCGTCCTGGAGGGCCTCGGGGCCACTGCCACGGTATTCAGGGAATCACGGTTCGCTGGGTGAGTCAAACGATGACGGGACTCAGGAGACGGAATCGAACGAAAGCCTTTCTCGGCGTACTCTCGTGCCTTGTCGCGACATGCGGCGGTGCGTTCAGCGATGACCAGAATCCGGACGAGGTCTCGAAGGAGACGACCTTCGTGCTCGGTCTGCTGCTCGAAGACGGCACGGTCGATTTTCTCAAGGCCTACGAAGAGAAGGCGAACGCAGGGATCACGCCCGAGAACAACGCGCTCACCGGGTTCTGGAAGGCCTGGGGACCCGAGTCCATCGACGAGTGGGCGCGTGAGCTCTATCTCAAGAAGCTCGGTCTCCCCGATCTTCCGGAGAAAGGCGCGTACTTTGTTCACATCGACACGGTTTCTCTCAGCCTCGAGGAGGATGACGTCGAGGTTCCGGACGACTCTTACGACGAGCAGCTGAGCGCGATGAACGGCCCTTGGAGGAAGGGGTAGTTTCCGCTCGTCGAGAAGTGGCTCGAGGTGAACGCGAAGCCGCTCGACATCGTTGTCGAAGCCTCGAAGCCTCGAAGCGCTCGAAGTACTACGAGCCAATCGCGGTGGAGGACGGGCTCTTCGTGAGCACGCCGAAGCCTGCGCTACTTCTCGGCCGCGATATGGCCTGGGCACTTTCGTGTCGCGCGATGCGTTCGGCGGGTGAGGGCAAGCTCGCCGCGGCTGTCGACGATCTCTGCGCGCTTCGGCGCATCAGCCGCCTCATGGCGCAGGACCAGTTTCTCATCTCTCGCCTGGTCGCCCTCTCACTCGACGCGATCGCGGTCGACTCCCGTGGCGATGACGGCCGAGGGAGCTTCTGGACGGCCGATGACGAGTCGATCTTGGAGATTTCACTACTCGGTGAAGTGCTGCAGGAGATCAGGAATCCGGCCATCGACTTCGTCTTTCCGCATCCTGGGGAGAGCCGGCTGCCCAGTCGCGGAGCTCTTCGCGTCGGGGAAGAGCGCCTCATCGTTCGAGCCCCTCGGTTGATCCTCGTTTCGAGTATCGGTGTGCGGCCGACACCGGGCGGGGGAAGCGGGATGCTCGGTCGATGAGGCGCGTTTTCGACTTCTCGAAGATCCGAGAAGGATGAGCGAATGATCAGAGACGCTTGACGCGGAGGCTCTTGTAGAGAACCGTGCTTCCTGGATCGTGACCCTGAAGAGCGAAGGTGCCCTTGTCGACGACGCGTGTGAAGCTCGTTCCGGCGACCGCATCGTCGGCCTCGGTGTAGTCGGTGACGACCGCGCCGTTGATCTTTACGACGACGTGCTTGCCTTCGACGCGAATGTTCATCGTGAACCACTCGTCATCCTTGGCGGGCGCTTCGAGCTGCTTGACGACGCCGTAGAGGCTCGCCGTCTTCTGCGGGTCCTTGTAGGTGTTATTGACCTGTGCTTCGAAGCCGTACTTCGGCCATCCGCCGTTCTGGAACTGCTTGTGGTAGTTTTCGGTCGATTTCGATTTATATTTGTTCATGATGACGGAC
>CAYZGY010001338.1:829-1750 GCA_964478085.1 uncultured Planctomycetia bacterium | reverse complement strand
GAAGATGTTCTTCGTCCGCAGGTCGGGGTCGAAGCCGGCCGAGCTCTGGAAGCCCATGTCGCGGAGCTCGTCGCGGAGCTTGTCCATCTGCTCGTCGACGTTCTTCTTCGTCGCGTGGAGGAACGAGACGACGAGGAAGTCGATGTTCTGTTCCTGCGTGCAGAACTCGTCGATCTTGTCGACGAAGATCGTCGAGCGCGGATCGCCCGGGCTGCGGAAGATGACGCCGAGAACCTTGCCCTTCGAGTTCTTGATCGTCGGCTTCGTGGCCGTGATCCATCGATCCTGGAGGTCGAAGTCGATCGGCGCTTCCTTGCCGGCGAAGTTCTCGATGAACTCGAGGCTCTTGCGCGAGCGCTCGCGGTAGATGTTCGTCACGGGCTTGAGCTGCTTGCCCTGCTTCTGAAGCACCTTCTCTTTGGCGTTGATCGAGTCGATGTGCTCGTCGAAGAGTCGCTTCGCGTTCTCGAAATCGCCCTGGACGAATCGCATGTAGGCTCGGCGAAAGCCGGCGACGTCGATCGTGCGATCGAAGGCTTCCCGCGTGCGCGCCTCGAGGTTTCGGCTCTTCATTCGGAACGGGAAGAGGCTGAGCACCTTCTCGGCGGCTTTTTCCATGCCCGCGAAGTGGCCCTTCGCCTCGTTGAGCTTCCACAGGAGGTCGCCGAGATGCGGGTACGAGGCGGTCTTCATCAGGTCCGGGTTCGTCAGGGCCTTGTCGATCGTGTGGACTCCCTCGTCGAAGAGCCCGAGCTCGATGAAGCAACGGCCGAGGCCCGAGGTCACGTCACCCGCACGCGGGCTCTTCGGGAACTTCTCGAGGAACTCGCTGTAGTCCTTCTTCGCGTTGCGAAAGTCCTTGAGCTTGAGGTAAGCCCAGGCCCGGATCTCGAGCGCCTCGGGGCGCAGCTTCGAACCTTT
>CAYZGY010001338.1:0-819 GCA_964478085.1 uncultured Planctomycetia bacterium | reverse complement strand
AGCGGCATCGGCGTGCGTGAAGACCGTCTTGTGGAACGGCTCCATCGCCCTCTCGAGCGCACCGAGTTTGGCTCGCCCCTGGAGCTTCGGCAGATTGTTGAGGACCTGGTAGCGGTACCGGGTGCTCATCAGGTGGAGGAACTTCGCCTTGTAGAAGTGCATGTCGCCCATCGCCTGATGACCTGCGCAGGTCGTCAGGAAACGGTCGACGTCGCGAATCGCGGTCTCGACGCTCTTCGCGAGGTCTTCGGCGCGCTGATTGCTGATGCCCGCCATGACCTTCGGAATACTCGCGTAGATCTTCTGAGCGTTCTTGAGACTCTTCTCGCAGACCTCGTTCGGAGCCGGATTTGCGGACGCTATGTCTGAAATCGGCACCCCAAATGAGGCGACGCAGAGAAGGAGCGCCACGGAAGAAAGGCGGCGCGGCGAGCGGGGACGTCGTGCGAACATCGTTCGGCTCCTGTTGTAGCTATGGAATCTGTCTGGATTTAGAGAAGAATCGAGGATCGCGGCAGGGCCTCGTCCACCGTGGGTGGGACGTCGGGGCCCGTCCGGATACTCATCCTCGTGAAGACTCCAGGGGATGAGAAAAGCAAAGAGCCTGCCAAACATGCTCGTGGGGCGAGCCTTTCCCTCCCGAGCGCCTCGGGATAGAATCTGCCGGCGGAGCGGACGAGGCGTCCCGCCCCGAGCCAGAAGTGAAGAAATGGCGCGTAGTTGGAACGTAGAGCGGGGTAGGGAGGGCCGATGTCGACGCGGTGTGCTGCTCGTGGGGGCGCTGCTCGTCGCCGTGCTGCTGGCTGGCCTCGTCTCTCC
>CAYZGY010001337.1:0-1752 GCA_964478085.1 uncultured Planctomycetia bacterium | reverse complement strand
TCGACAGCACGTACCTCGATCCCGTGGGTTGGTGGATCTGCACTCCCCCCCCGCTGCCCGACGAGAACGACCCCCGCGCCGCGCCGTGGATCACGACGGCGAGCCCGATTCCGATGCAGCCGTTCCAGACCGTTCAGAATATCAAGATCGCTCTCGACGACCTCGAGCTGACGACGGGCATCGTGAATCGAACCGTACGGACCGACCCGGCGACCCAGAACATCATCATCGCGTGGCCGTAGGCACACGCGAAGGCACTCGAGTCATGAAGAACTCACGTACACAACAGACGATCGTTCTCTCCCTCGTGCTCCTCGTGAGCGTCTCGACGACCGTGCGACTGTGCGCCCAGCTCGACTCAGGCTGGACGGTGCAGGGAGGCAGCCAGACGGTGCAGGTCGAGCCCGACGGGAGCTTCCGGATCCTGAACATCTCGGCGGCCGACGAGTTCGGTCGCGCGGGGCCCGGCTCGCCGCCCGACTTTTTCAGCGATCAGCCGATTCGCGTGGTAGGCGTCGCGGTCATCAACGGGGAGACCCTGTGGGCGTATTCGGCGCCATTTCATCTCCAGTCCGGGACGACGTCACGCGTCGGTGCGTTGACGGTGACCAGCGAGGCCCCACCGTTTCCGGTGTCTCTTGCGCTCGACGCTCCGAGGCGTGATTTCGTCGTCGGCGAGAGCGCGTCGCTCAGCGTCACGGGCACGCTCGCCGATGACTCCGAGCTGAATCTCTCGAGCTTCGAAGACGGCACAATTTACCGAACGAGCAACCCTTCAATCGCCACGGTCTACTCGAACGGAACGTTCGTCGCTCGAGCTCCGGGAAGCGTGATTATTAGCGCGGTGAATGAAGGATTGACGACAGCCATCGAGCTCGACGTCGTCGAGAGGGTCTTCTCGGTCGAGGTCGAGGGACTCGTCGAGAGCCCCGACGGTGCGCCGCTCGAGGGAGCGGAACTTCTCGTCGACGATGTCGTGCGAGCGACGAGCGCCGCGGACGGCTTCTTCTCGTTCACCTTCGATCGAGCCGTCGCGGGAGAGAGTATCGAGGTCGTCGCACGCACCGAGCTCAACGGCCGCGAACTCGTCGCGACTCGCCTCGTCGACCCGACTCCCGACCGCATCGCGGACGCGGGAATCTTGCGACTTCGCAACGATCAGCTCTTCCTCGACCCGGAGTTCCTTCCCGTCGAAGGCGGCACAAACGTCGAGGCTCTCCGCTCGAGCAGCGCCGATCGTCTCGACCTGCTCGTGCTGAGCCTCTTCAGTGACACGCTCACCATGCTCGTCGAGACCGACGGCGAGTACCAGGAGACTCAGGTCGTTGTCTTCGAGCGCGCGCCGTCGATCATGGCCCTCACCGACCTCGACCAGGACGGCGACGAGGACGTCATCGTGCTCGGGGACGAGTTCAACTTCCGCGAACGGATCTACGCGTCGAGCCTCTTCGTTCTCGAGAATCTCGGTGACGGCAGCCTCGGCGAGCCCCTGGAACGAGATCTCGGTCGTCTCGCGGACGACTTCGTGGTCCTCGACGTCAACGGAGGCGGCAGTGAGATCGTCGTGAATTTCCCCGGCGCGTTCGACCAGCAGGCCGGAATCGAGTGGCTCGGCACGGACGGAGGGCTGACTCTCGGTGAGACCAATCCGATCTCGATGGGAAGCGCGGATCTCGTATCGTTGGCGACCGGCGATGCCAACGGTGACGGCATTCGAGACCTCGTGGTCGTCGAGTCCGACTTCGAGGGAGG
>CAYZGY010001336.1:0-1753 GCA_964478085.1 uncultured Planctomycetia bacterium | reverse complement strand
GCTCGAACTCTTCGTCGCTGAAACTCGCCCACGCTCCACCTCGGCTCCGTTTCAGCTCCCAGATCTCGAACGAATCGCCTCACTTGTCCACTGGAAGCGCTTCTTCAACTGGCTGCTAAGACCCTCCCATTTCTCGGGTTCTCGCTTCAACGGGGTGCGGCGACGGCCTCTCCGACGGCCGAGTCAGCCCAGAATTCTCCCTACGAGTCTTTACCTCGACAAGGCTTTTGGCTTCGGAAATCAATTTCCGCGAACCGTACAATCCCCTCACTCTCCGAGCGGAACGGGCAACGAAATCGAAGGTTCCATTGTACCGCTCTCGTTTTGCGCGTCTTCGAGATGTCTTGAACGGAACTTAACCTGCTTTCTGGTAATCCTTTAGGTGGGAGTCGATCAGGAGCCCAGGCGCTTGCGGATCTTGTAGATCGTGCGTTTGTGGACGCCGAGAAGCTCGGCCATCGCCTGGGCGTCACCGCTCGCTCGCTCGCGCGCGTCGATGCAATACGCCCGATCGGCGTCGTCCTCGTCGAGCCCGACCATGACGAGGGCGACTTCATCATCGAAGGTGACGAAAGCCCCGAACTCTCCGACGCGGGCCACCTCGTCCCGGCGGCTCCGGTATCCACGCGCGTAGATCGCGAAATCCGGGTCGACAGCGAGTGTGCCCACTCCGAACTCCCATCCGGTCCAATCTGCGTGAGCTTCGATATCGTCGAGCGCAAGAGCGGAGGCGAGAGCCGAGCGGTAACGCAGTGGTCTGGCCTCGCCGCGGGAGTTCTCGAGCAGCCGGAGCGACTCGAGGCGTTGACCCTGCCTCGGTGTGCGCACGATGGCTTCGGCTTCCGAGAGTCGTGAGAGCGCGCTTTCGACATCGAGTCGCCACGCGAGGAACGAAGTGCTCACCGCGACGGTGAGGAGAAGCGCGCCGATGATCGTCGCCGCGCGATTGCGACGGCACCAGCGGAACGAGCGACCGATCGGGCCGATCGAGCTCGTGCGAATCGGCGGCCTCCGAGAAACGCCCCGAGGTCGTCGGCGAGGGTCGTTTTCTGGGCACTTCAAGCAGATCGACTCGAGATCACGAGGAACGCTCGTCTTGCGGGAGCGCAGTCGGCGCGGCTCCTCGTCGGAGAACTTTCGAAGCAGCTCAATGGTCGACGGCGCCGTGAACGGTGGCTCGCCGACGAGCAGTTCGTACAGCGTCGCGCCGAGGCCGTAAACGTCGGTGGCGCGTCCGACGTCGTCGTGCCTCCCAGATGCGTGCTCCGGCGCCATGTAGCTCGCGGTTCCGAGAATCTGTCCCGAGAGAGTCAGGCTGTCTTCGTCTTCGAGCGTGCCCGCGAGCCCGAAGTCGCTGACCGCGGGGAGGCCGTCGGCGTCGAGGAGGATGTTCTCCGGCTTGAGATCCCGGTGCAACACACCGGCCTCGTGAGCAACGTGCACCGCGCGGGCGATCTTCTCGACGATCGCGGCAGCTCCACGTGCGGACTTTTCGATCGCCGCGAGTGGTGATCGAAGTGTGCCGCCCTCCATCAGCCGCATCGTGAAAAACTGCGTCTCGCCGTCTTCGTCGACCTCGTAGACCGGAACGACGTTGGAATGCTCGATCGACGCGACCGCCTTGGCCTCGCGACGAAATCGCGCCACGTCACTCGATCGCGTTCTGCCGTCGATTCGCCAGGACCGGGTGAAATGTTAGACTCGATGTACACAGCAGTGCACGCTGAGGGAGTGCGGGTTCGGCAATGGCGGG
>CAYZGY010001335.1:0-1754 GCA_964478085.1 uncultured Planctomycetia bacterium | reverse complement strand
GTCGACCTCGATGTGCTCGAGGTGAATGAGCTTGGCGACCGCTCCGATGCCGTCGTCCGTCACGGCCGTGCCATTGAGCTTGATTTGCTTCAGCTGCGCGCCTGCCGGCAAGAGCTGGAGACTGTCGTCGTCGATCGGGCAGTGATCGAGGGTTCGTCGACTCGCGAAGATCGTTCGCGTTCGCGCTTTCCAGGTCGATCGACCTCCGCCAGCAGCTCGTTCGCGCGATCGCGTTTCTCGCGAGGATCTCGGTTGGCGCGGCGATCTGGCGCGAGCGGCCGAGTCGGCGCCTGGCGAAGCGACCTCGAGTGGTACAATCGTCGCGTGGGGCCCATCCTTGGAGCATAAGCGATGAACCTGGCAAATCTCGGGCGAGCCGTCGTACTCATTCTCGTTTTGTTCGTGTCGTTCTCGAGCGGCTGCAAGAGCGGTGGAGGCAGCGACGACGGAGGGAATCCCTTCGGGCTCGGAAAGGCGACCGGAGGCGTCTTCGTCGTCGATTTCCAGACGCTGCAGGACTTTCTCGACCACCCGACCGTCCAGCTGATCCTCGCGAACATGCCGCGGCATCTCGGGAACACGCCTCCGAACGTCGAAGGCACCTACGAGGCCTGGGGAGAGGTAGCCGACTCGACGATTCCGGGCTCGGAGATCGCTGACAAGATCACCGCGCAGTTCTGTTTCGGGACGCCGGCCGGTGGTGTCATCGACGTGCGGATCTCGCGTCCGACGATCGCTGAGCGTGCGCTCGCGTCTTTCATCGAGGGGAACGGAAACGCATTCACGATCTTCACGGTTTTCCGCTCGGTCTTTCCGCTCGCGGGCGGCGAGGCCTGTGATGTCATCGAGGTGAACGTGATCAGTGGGCAGCTTGGTGCAGACGGTGGCTTGAGGGACCTCGTCATCGGAATCGGTATCGTGGGGCTGACGGGCGACTGTGCTCCGCTCCTCATCGACGACGCGGAGATTCGCGAGCTCACCGCGCTCCGGCTCGGTCCGGGCTGCGTCGACGTTCCGGCAGAGCCGAATGACGCCGATCGAGTGCTCGTCGTCGTCGACAACTTCCTGCTCTCCGACGTCGAGCTTTTCGAGGGGGCCGGCGGTGCTGCGCCCGTGCTCGAGGTCGGTGCCGCGTCGAGCGGCTTCTTCGAGACACTCCCCGGTCCGCGTCTTTCGTTCGAGTCGATCCGTCCCGTCGTCGGTGGTGGAGGTGGCGGGCTCGGTGCGGGGCTCGCCGAGATGGGCGAGATCCTCACCGGCAGTTTCGGCACGATCGATCCGAAGAGCTTCCCGGCCGGGAGCACGGTCGTCGTGCAGGTCGACAACCTGATCGGGAACGATTTCTACTTCGCGCCCCGGCCGCGCAACCTCGGAGCGGACGATCTCTACGCGGTCGTCAATTCGTCCGTCGCTTCACTCGACTTCTTCCCCTACGAGCCTCCTTTTGGATCAGGGCTCGACTGTGGCTGCGTCATGGCGCCGTCGACGATTCCCTACGACATCGGCTATTACAGCTACCACGTCGAAGGGACGATCCAGGCGAGCCAAGCGAATCTGCGCTTCTTCCGCGAGAGTGACAACGCCCCGGTCGCGAGCTTCATCGGCCCGTTCGACATCGACGCGGGCGCAGGCACGGTCGTTCTCGACGTCGGGGGAGCCCGCTGATCGGGCAGATCGGGTAGACTGTCTCCGAGACCCGATCTCGGAGGTTGCAGCACTTCTTCAACAGGCTGTTAAGAGCAAACCTCGTGCCC
>CAYZGY010001334.1:0-1758 GCA_964478085.1 uncultured Planctomycetia bacterium | reverse complement strand
GGTACTACGAGCATGCGACGATCGTCCGTTGGGTGCTCAGCTAGATGTTCTACGGCGAGCAGGAGATAGCGAAGGCGTTCTACCTGACCGTGACGATCGGAGTCGCCGTGCTCGAGGTCGTTCTCGTCGGGCTGATTGTCGTGCGGCGGACGAGACGGCTCGCGTGCGTCGCCGCGATCGCGATGCACCTGATGATCTTGTCGGCGCTCGTGGGGCAGAGCTACAACGCGGCCGTGTGGTCCTGGAACGTCGCTGTGGGCGTCGCGAGCTTTGCGTTCTTCTGGAAGCTGAAGAGCGGCGTGCGGGACGTGTGGCGTGGTGCGTCGGTTCTCGCTCGCGTCGTCGTCGTTCTGATTCTCGTGACGCCGTTCGGATACTACCTCGAGTGGACGGACGCGTACCTCTCGCACTGTCTCTACTCGCGCAACAAGGCCTCGGCCTATCTGATCACGCCGCATCGTCCCGGCTCTCTCTCGGGACCGACGACTCCGTTGTCGCAACGAGTTTCCGGCGTTCTCGGGACGAGCGTGCCTCCAGAGCACCGCCTCTTCGAAGCGTACTTTCAGAAGAGCCCGAAGACGAGGCCCGGCGACCTTCTCTACATTCGCGATTTCCGGCGGGGAGCCGCGGCACGTGGGCGAGAGCGACGACTGCTCCAGCTCGAGGCGAATCGGGGGCTGGTGGAGCTCGAGGCGCGGTCCGCGAAGCAGGAGCGAATGCGGTAGCGCGACCGCGTTAATCGTCTCTCGCGGGACGCTTCTTGTAGAAGAGATCCCACGAGCGCACGAGGCCCGATCCGATGGCCGCGAGTGCGGCTGTCCCGAGAGAGGCGTCGCCCGGATCGGTGACAGTCGAGCTCACTTCGTGTCCGGCCGCTTCGAGCTCCGCACGGGCTTCGTCGGCGGAAGACGGAGCTTCTCGCTCGAGGAGTCGGTGCTCGTTGTACGGCGAAGGAATGACGCGCCAGCCCGCTGGCACCTTGCCGGCGTCGAGCGGAGCGCGGACGCCGTAGACGATGCGATCCGCGCCGTCGGGCGCCCAGAGCGAACCCGTCCGAAAGTCCGCGGCGTCGACGAGTGCTGCCTCGAAGGGCTGAGTGCCCGCCGTCAGCCAGAGACTGCCGGGCAGGCCGGTCTTGCGCATGCCTTCTTCGTCGAGGCGACCCGTCGTCGCGGTCGGCTCGAAGACGGGCGGCAGGTGACGACGTTCGATCTCGTGCTCGGCGAGTGCTTCGAGGTTCCAATCGCACTCGTCGATTCGTGCCGCGCCCATCGCCGCGCACGTCGAGAGGTCGATCGAGAGGCTTCGCGAGATGACGAAGCGGAAGTAGTCCTTCGGTGAGAGGATGATCGCGACGCGTGCGCCGAGACGAGGATTGTCCTCGAGCCACTTTCCGAGATCCGCGAGCGTCGAAGCCGCGGGTGTCAGACGCATAGGCCCGAGCGGCTCGAAGTCGTGATCGAGCGCGATCCAGCCCGTCGGACCCGAGAAGCTCAGTCCCCAGATCTTGCGTTCCTTGGGCGGAATCTCGACGTACGTCTCTTGTAGCGCAAAGCTCGCCGCGCGCGTCCACTCGGCCGCGATGACCGAGGCGGCGCCGGATACCGTGCCGTCTTCGGCCGGTGCGTCGTCCTTGACGTTCGCGATGCGCGACGACGTCCTCGGTCCTCGCTCGAGGTTGCGATCGAGGACCGAGACGGTGACTTCTTCGCGCGTGAACGAGACGCCGATGAATTGGATCACGAGACGTTACTCATA
>CAYZGY010001333.1:0-1765 GCA_964478085.1 uncultured Planctomycetia bacterium | reverse complement strand
CGAGGTCAAGGCACTGGGCGATTCGTCGAGCAGCACGGTTGTACCACCGAAGGACGGTAGACGATCACAGACCGACGACTCGGAAAGCACGATTCGGAGCCCCGAGTCCTCGACCATGAACGCGAGACGATCCTCGGGGTAATCGGGGTCGAGCGGCACGTACGCGCCGCCGGCCTTGAGAACGGCGAGAAGACCGATGAGGAGACGCGGCGATCTCTCGACCGAAACTCCGACGAGCGATTCAGCTCCGACGCCGAGGTCGATCAAGTAACGCGCGAGCTGATTCGACGCCTCGTCGAGCTCACGGTAGCTGATCCGCTCTTCGCGCCAGACGAGCGCGGTACGGTCAGGCTGCTGCGCGACCTGCTCCTCGAAGAACGTGTGCATGCAGTGCTCACGCGGGTAGTCGACCGCCGTGGCATTCCACTCTCTCAGCACGGTATCCGCTTCGCTCTTCCCGAGCAGGGAGACGTCGAGAAGCGGCGCGTCCAGCGACTGTGCGAGCCCGTCGACGAACTCGACGACGCGCGTCGCGAAGTTCTCGATGCTCTCGGTCGAGAAGCGATTCGTATCGAACTCCCACTCGCAGGAGCCGTCGTCGGCGACACGCACGACGAGTTCGCCACGAGGGGTAGCGGAATCGCCAGAGAGCGAGGTCGTTCGCTCGAAGACGACGAGCGGTGTCGACGCCCCCCCGCTCGCACGCGCACGAAGCATCGGCGTGCGTGCTGCGAGGTCCCGCAGGAATGTCTTGTGCTTTCGCGTCTCGTTGAGCGCACGGTGCGCTTCGGTCAGCAGCTCCGAGCTCGGAGATTCGGGATCAAGCTCGAACCGAAGCGGGACGGTCGTCGCAAAGGCGCTCGGCTCGACATCAAAGTCGGCGTGGATGGCCGCGTCGAAGAGATCGACGTCGATCGACACCTTCGATGAAACACGACCGAAGTACGCCGCCTGTGCGAGGACGGCGATGTCGCCGAGCGAACCACTGGCCACCTTTCGGTCGAGCGTGCCGAGCGCCTCGGTCGCGAGATCGACGCGAACGGTCTCGAAGCTCGCCTCGACGTCGTCGTCACTCGCCGCGGCCCGTCGAAACGGAAGCTCGAGCGGCTGCGAACCCTGCAAGCGACGCGACCAGAAAGGCTCGGAGGCAGCGGTGCGAGCGTCGATCTCGGAGAGTGCTCCGCGTCGAGTCTCGGAGAGCTCCTCGAGAACCTGCCCTCTCTCCACCTCGGCGAGCACACTCGGGTCGACGAAGTCTTCCAACCAGACGTCTCCGTCGGACGTCGCGACGCAAAGGCGAGAGTCCTCGACGTCGACGACGGTACCGGGTGCTGAGCTCGAAGCATCCGAAGCATCGACGATCGTCGCCTTCGTGAAGCCGACGAGTCGTGAGCCTGCGACGATCTTCGGAAGACCGACAGGATTCGCGTAGCCGCCGAAGTCGAGCGCGCGACAGAGCGTCGAGATCGCCGACGCGGAGCTCTCCCACGAGACGCAACACGCCGCTTCGGGCCGATCTTTGCGTGAGAAGACCTGTCGCTCGGAGAAGTCCTGCTCTCGGCTTTCGACGGTGCCGCTCGCGATCTCGTCGGCGAGCTCGCCGAACGATGCGATCGCGTTTTCGTAGCACTTGGTATTGAGCGCGATCGACGTCTCGTCGTCAGCGATCGGAAATCGTCGCGCTTTGAGGATCTCTCCCTCGTCGACACCTTCCGTCATGCGGTGCCACGTGACACCCCACTCGCTCTCGCCGCGCAAGATGCCC
>CAYZGY010001332.1:0-1770 GCA_964478085.1 uncultured Planctomycetia bacterium | reverse complement strand
ACACATACTGCACCGTGGTGAATCGTTTTGCGTTCGTCGAATCTCGCTCGATGCGGAAGATCTTGAACTTGACATGCTCCGGGATGGACGGAGAAAACTCGCTGAGGATCGCTTCGAAACCCATCGCGAGCGAGCCGGCTTCGACGAATGGAAGGTGGCCTTCGCCGAACTCGGTTTTCGCACGTTCGACGATGATCGACTCGCTCTCGAAGGACGTCTCGGTGAGATCGGCCGAAGGCACCAACCACTGCATCTTGAAACCCGGCGCTACGAATGGCGTCGTCCGAGTCTCGGTGATCGGCGTCTTGGATCTCGGAGCCTTGAGGATCTTCGCGACCTCGGCGAGCTGCGCGCTGACAGCTTCGTGAAGCACCTCGGTCGACCAGCCGTCGTCCTCGGGGTTGTCGATCTCGTCCCACGACTTGCCCTTTGCGACGGGTGCGAGCGCTCTCTCGACGAGACTCGAGTCGTTCGACCCTGGCTCTCCCGTCCTCCCGACGGGAGCGTCGTCGCCCGGGCGAGTCGCGACGAACGCTATCGCTCCGCCGATGACAGCCACTCCGACGAGCACGATGACGGTGTTCTTGCTCATATCGACAGCATACCGAAATCAGCCGCGCTCGTCGCGTACGTCAGCGTTGTGATACTGCGCCCAGGTCTTCGTCAGGACATTCTGGAGAAAACCGCACGAGAACTCGTCACCCGGCATGGCCCCCGGCGTTGCCGTTCGCGGCGATCGCACGAGTCGCGACCTCACGCTCGCCGGACCGGCTCAGCGCTGCGGGCGCCGCGATTGATTCGATGCCGGCTTCGCTCCGCCGCTCAGCAGACCAGCTCTCTTGCTACAGGTCGAGCACCTTCCTTCGAGCTACTCGTCCCCGACCACCAGCGGCTCGCACACGGCACACGGCGCACGGCGCACGGCACACGGCGCACGGCGCACGGCGCTGCCCGGTTCGTGGACACCCTCTTCGCACGCGCCTCCTTTCTCTGAGCCTCGAGGTCATCCGGGACGTGGCCTCCCGTCCCGTAGTACATCTCGTCGGGCGTCTGTCCACGAAAGGCCGAATGCGGAAGCTCGGTGTTGTGCTCGGCTACGTAGAACGCCGTCAGTTTCTCGACGGTGGGTAGGCCTACGGTTTCTTTGGACACTCCATTGATGGAGGATCGTGTCCATGGGAAGCGAACGAAAAGCAACAGATCGAGGGCGTTGGAATTCCAGCGCAAGATGGACGTCGTGCTCCGACTCCTCCGTGGAGAGGATCTCGACGCGATCGCACGCGAGTTGAAACTCAAGCCGGAAAGGATTGTCGAATGGCGTGACGCGTTACTCGCCAGCGGACAAGCCGGGCTCAAGTCCCGTGGCGCAGACGGCCGGGACGACGAGATTCGGCGACTGAAGACGAAGATTGGGGATTTGACGATGGACAACGAGCTCCTAAACGAACGGATCGATCGTTTCGAGGATGGCTCGGGCCCTCAATCGCGGAGGTCGAAGCAATGAGCCAGGCCTATTCGGTCTCCGCAAAGCGTCGATATGGCCTGGCTCGAGTGTGTCGTGCGTGGAGAGTCGCACGATCGACATCTCCGGTCTCGTGAACGAGTTCTCGGAGACGGTGGTCGTACCTTCGTTGAGTTCGCGTCGTCGTGGGCATGACGCGATGATGAGCGTCGAAAGCGACGCGGGCCACTTACCGGGATGACGGCCCTCGGTTCTCGGTTCTCGGTTCTCGGTTCTCGGTTCTCGGTTCTCGGTTCTCGGTTCTCGGT
>CAYZGY010001331.1:0-1772 GCA_964478085.1 uncultured Planctomycetia bacterium | reverse complement strand
ATCGCGAGGACGACAATCAGCGTGATCTGAAGCACGATCGCGGAGATCGTATCGATGTGGCGACGGGAACCGTCGAGCACGGGAAGAACGCAGAACCCGTAAACAAACACGGTCAAAAACCCGAGCGCGATGGTCAGGGGGTGCCGAGAAATGTGGTAGAAGACCTTCTCGCCGGTCTTCGCGGTGCGGTACTGGTCGACCGTCATCACCGGATACGACCCGATGCTGTTGAGACCGAACTTCCGCGAGTTGTTGAGGTGATGGTGATCGTGGGTCTGCTTCCAGGCGCTCGGCGGCGTCATCGCCAAGAGTCCGTAAGCCGTGAAGATCACCTTCGCGACGATCGAGTTCTGAAGAATCGCTTCGTGCTGGTAGTCGTGATAGATCACGAAGAGTCGCACGTGAACGAGTGCCGCGAGAAGACTTGCGCCGAGACGGGCCCATACGGACAGGTCCGAGCTGCACGCGACCCAGATCGCGCCGACCATCACGGCGATCGTCGAGAAGAGATGCCACCAGCTGAGGAGACGTTTTTCTTGCGCGAAGGCTTTCGTATCCCGAGCGAGCTGTCGTCCTTCTCTCATCTACTTCTTCATTCCTACGGAAGGCGCCGTGCACGGCGCCGGCATTTCTCGCCAGTGAGAGCCCCTTCGTGGGCTCGTTTCGAGTGCTCCGAACCCCGTGCGGGCCGGACACGAAAGACGGAAGCCTACCACAACCTCGGCCGGGTGGAATGCTGTTTTGGCAGCCGTTTCGGATTTGTTTATGGGAACAACACAAGTCCATCCAAAGGAAAGACTTAGGGCGTTCCGGGAATGCCGAAAGGTGCCAATTTCCGAGAATCTCGCCGAGGAGTTCGGCGATCCGTGCGCGCAGAAGCATCCTAGGGCTCGAACGGGTACTTCGCAAAGAAATCGACATCGGGCCACGTCTCGACCGCATTCGCGACCGGATGAAGCAGTCGGTCGATCACGACCGCGATGTGTTTTCCGTCTCGCGTCAAACGCTGATGAAAGAGCGCGACCCACGCGAGACCGTCGAATCGCCGGACCATCAACGTCGACGTACCCGCGAGTGAGCCCGTGTGCCACTCGTTCGATAGTCTCCCCTCGCTCTTCGGTCGCACGCGCCAACCGTAGGCGTAGTAGGTCTCGCGGGGCTCACCTTCGCGGCGGAATCCCGCCGAACCGGTCGGGCGCTTCCACATCCTCTCGATCGATTTCGCGCTCAAGATCGCGCAGTCATCAGGATCGTCGAACGCACAAGCAAAGCGCGCGAGATCGACTGCCGAGGCGACCCACCCACCGTGAGCATCGAGACTCTCTTGATACCAAACTCCGTAGGGACGCAAAACCGCATCGAAGAGAGCCACGTCTTCCCCTGCGACAACGGATGGCCCCTTCCGTTCGAGAGGGTCATGGTAGGTCACTTCGTCGTCGAGCCGCCCGCTCGCGAGCGAGGCCCCGATGCGCGCTCGGTGAATTCCGATCGGACGGAAGACGTGTTGCCGGACGTACTCCTCGTAGCTCGACGACGTCACCTTCTCGATCGCTCGACCGAGGAGCGAATAGCCGAAATTCGAATAGGCGTAACGCTCACCCGGCGTGAAGTCGAGAGAGCGCCCCCACACGAACGAAATGACGTCCTCGGGCTCCGCAGGCGGCGTCTTTCCCATCGCCTTCGCGATCCGAACGGACTGAAACATCGGGTCGAAGGAGACACTTCGATCGAAGCCCGCCGTGTGAAGAAGCAGCTGCTCGACGGTGATCTCC
>CAYZGY010001330.1:296-1774 GCA_964478085.1 uncultured Planctomycetia bacterium | reverse complement strand
GGGGGTGGGAGCGCGCCCTGGTGATCGAGCGCTTAGATCAGGTAGCGCGGCTGGTGACAGAGGTTGACGTCGAGCCCGATCGGCCCCACGCCGCGCGAGACGACGACTCGAAGCATGATGTCGTTCTCGAACGGCACCTCATCGATCGTGCGGAGGATCTCCGCCTCGAGCTCGCGTCGCGAGATCGGCAGCGGCAGGAAGATGCGGTCGAGCGAGCGTTGGAGGCGATCGAGATGACGACCGAGCAGGTAGGGCGCGCCCTGATACGTTCGAACGGTCTCGTAGACTGAATCGCCGTAGAGGAAGCCGTGATCCATCGCGCTGACGGTCACCTCCTCGGCAGGCGCCAAGTTTCCGTTCATGTTGATAAACGTACGACGACCCGCGGGTCCGCCGGTTTTCTCTCGCGTCATCGAGCCTCCTTGCTGCCGATACGTCACGAACGACGAACCGTGCGTCCGGCAATGCTTCTCTTCTTTGACCTTCTTTTCCTGCTGCGTCACCGGGCTGTCGTGTTTCGGCCGCCGTGGCTGGCGAAACCTGTCGGCAACGAGCAGGGCGACATGATAGCGCCGGCCTGTGCGATTCACCAACGCTTCTCCCGAGAGGGAACGACACCCCAAGATCTTGCGATGGGCAGGAGGTGAGCCCCCAAGCTATCGAGGGACGATGCCCGAGGAGCCGAGAACATCGGCGGGAGGACCGGGCGCCAGAATCTCGCGGAGCCCGTCGCGATCGAGGAATCGGATCTCGGAGATCGTCTCGGTTCGCACCCACGTCGTCGGCGGACGCACCGGAAGCTCGAGCGGATGCGCGGGCGGTCGGGGCTCCCCGGGCTCGAGGAACGCGTGCTCGCGCCGCATCGCCACCGGGATCCCGTCGACGATCAGGAAATCGCGCAGACGGACCTCGTACGGGCCGCGACGCTCCGCCGTGTGACGCGAAAGGTAGTAGAGGTGATCGAGACGTGCTGCGCGATTCTTCGCGAGATCGGCGAGCTCCTCTCCAGGAACGAGAAAGGGCCCGAACGCGTAAGGAACGCCGTGAACGGACGTCTCGAACTCGACGATTTGCCGATCCTGGAAGGACGAGACAGCATGCTTCGAGCGCAGGTCCCAGCCGCGCCCCGCGAGCGATAGCGGAAGGTGAAAGAGAAAGCTCGCAGAGCGTAGCGCGAGATCGAGCGCGGCCTCGTTCTCCCGCGGACGCAGCGCCAGATCGACGCGACGCCACGACGGCCCACGCTGAACCTCTTCCGTGCCGCCCGACTCCTCGATCCAGACGATACTCGGTCGGTCGAACTCGACGAGAACACGCGGCAATACGAGCGTCTCCCGATCCGGCTCTCGACACCGGGACTCGTACCGAAAGACGACGGCCTCGGGACGCTGGAGAGCCTCTCGCCCACCGTGCCGGCTCCAGAGAAGCTCGAGACTCGGCCCGAGTGGCGAAGAAGCGAGCGGAGGATCTTCGGATTC
>CAYZGY010001330.1:0-286 GCA_964478085.1 uncultured Planctomycetia bacterium | reverse complement strand
GGCAGCCGATAAGAGATGCGATGACCAGGCCAGACGCACACAGGACGAACGGGATGCTGCTGCGAGTTCCTCGTGACATGCCGGAAATATCGGCCTGGAAAGGGAGCGAGTTGAGCTCTTTTCGGGCTCCCTCGGACGTGATTCGCCCCCTTCCATCCGCCGAACCCTTGACGTAGACTCGCCCCATGCAATCGCAGGCGCTGGGGACGCTGCTACCGCTCGTTTTGCTGCTCGGCAGCTGCTCTTCGATATTTGTGCTTCCGAGTGGGGACGCCGCCGTGGATAT
>CAYZGY010001329.1:0-1777 GCA_964478085.1 uncultured Planctomycetia bacterium | reverse complement strand
GCCGTGCGAGAACTCGCCGTTCATGAGAGCGAGGGCCTGCGGAGCGATGGTCGCTTCGTCTCGTCGTTCGCAAGAAAGGTCGGGTCCTGGGCGGTCGAACGTCGTTAGAAGCGGATCGCTCAGTCCGCGGTATCGGAAGACGTAAAGCGTCCGGCGGTGGCGCTCCTCGGGTCGAAGAGACGGCCGGTAGACGGGCGCGATTCCGCCCATGATGTGCCGCGGCTGAAGAGCGACCTCCCAGTCGATCTCGGGGAAGACGCCGGGACCGCCCGCCTGCGTACGAAGCTCTCCGCTCGAGACGAGCATCGCGTCACGCAACTCTTCGGCGGTCAAGCGGCGAGGCGCGAAGGTCGCGAAGAGGCGTGCGTTCGGATCGGCGCGTTCGAGGGCGGCCGGCTTCGGGTGTCGCGAGCTGCGTCGATACGTGCTCGTGAGTGCGAGTCGGCGCACGAGCGCCTTCGTAGACAGCCCCTCACGTACGAACGATCCCGCGAGCTCGTCGAGCAGCTCGGGATGCGTCGGACGCTCCCCCGTCTTGCCGAAGTTGCTCGGCGTCGCGACGATGCCGCGCCCGAAGAGCCACTGCCAGACGCGATTGACGTAGACGCGATGGGTCAGCGGATTCTCGGTCGAGACGATCCACTCGGCGAGCGCACGTCGACGTCCCTGTCCGGTCGCGGGTAACTCGGCATCGAGGCCGGCGAGCGTCGCGACGGCGCTGAGCGCACCGGGAGTCACCTCTTCGCCTCGTCGCTCGAGCGAGCCGCCTTCGAGGATCGACGCACCGCCCTTCCGTGGCGTCGATTTCACCGAGAGAGCCTTCGGAGCGAATCGTTGACGCGCGCGCGTTCGATAAGCCGCAAGCTTCTTCGTGACGCGACCGAGCGCGTTATCGCCTTCGAGCTTCATCAGCGGAACGATGTTCTTCCCGGCCATCTGATGAGTGACGCGTTGATTTCGCTTCTTCGCCTCGAGCACGTTTTCACCGGAAACATGACGCGCGTTCGCATCGGCGAAGTCGGTCGAGACGAAGGCCGCCTGGACGCGATAGTAGTCGCGCGTCGGAATCGGATCGAACTTGTGATCGTGGCAGCGTGCGCAGCGGAGCGGGTGACCGAGGAAGACCTCGGAAACGCTGTTCGTGACGTCATCGAGCCAAAGGTGACGAGTCACGAGAGCGACGGACATCGCCGTGTGCTCCCAAGGCCCCATGCGCAGGAATCCCGCCGCGACGAGACGTTCGGACCGATCGCCGTCGGGGAGCTCGTCCCCTGCCACTTGCTCCGAGACGAACGAGGCGTAGTCCTTGTCCTCGGAAAACGCGCGCACGACGTAGTCGCGATAGCGCCAGGCCTGCGGACGCTCCCAGTCGTTGGCGTAGCCGGCGGTATCGGCGTAGCGCGCGACGTCGAGCCAGTGCTGCGCGAAGCGCTCGCCGAAGCGCGGGCTCGCGAGGAGACGGTCGACGACCTTCGCGAACGCGTCGGGGGAATCGTCCGAGGCGAACTGCTCGAGCTCGGCATCGCTCGGCGGCAAACCGGTCAGGCCGAAGCACACGCGACGCAGCCAGGTCCGACGATCGGTTTCGGGCGCCGAGCCGATCTTCGCCTCGCGGAGTCTGCGCTCGATAAACTCGTCGATACTGGCCGACGTGATCGGTTCGCCCTCACCCGAGACATCCCGAAGCGGGCGAAACGCCCAAAGCGCGTCGGTCTCGTAGAGTCGCTCTTCCCATTCGGACGATGTACCACCGCTCGTCTCGACCCGAACGGCCTCG
>CAYZGY010001328.1:0-1777 GCA_964478085.1 uncultured Planctomycetia bacterium | reverse complement strand
GCTCGAGACTCGCGCGAAGCTCCCTTCGGGCGGCATCGTCTACTACGGCTCGAAGGAGACGCTCCTCGCGGCACACCCGCCGAAGATCCGGCTCGTGCCGAAGTCGCGCGCAAAGACATTTCGCAAACCGCCGCGCACGATCGAAAGATCGCCGGGACACTACAAGGAGTGGATCGACGCGGTCCGAGGCGGCAAACCGGCGAGCTCGAACTTCGTCGACGTCAGCGGCCCTCTGACCGAGCTCGTCCTCCTCGGCAACCTGGCGATCCGCACCGGTGAACGCATCGAGTGGGACTCGAAGAGCCTCACGGCGAAGAACAACCCGAAGGCTAACTCGCTGGTTCGTCGGGAGTATCGTCCGGGCTTCGATTTCTGGCGGGGTTAGAGTCGAGCGACTCGGATGATTCGGAGGGACCGTTCGCCGTCGTCTCCTCGACGCGCCTCACCTCGCACTCGTAGAGACTGCCGCGGCGAAGTCGGCGAGCGGTGAAGCGAAGTCCTCGCTCCTCGACGAAGGACCCGGGCTGGATCGGCTTCTCGACGCGTTCCTCGAGCCAGACCGCGAGCGGTGCGTCGTCGGTGAACGGAATGTCGCACGCGGTCGTCTCGACGAGATCGGAGAGCATGACACCTCCACCGACCATCCAGGCGCCGTCCTCTACCGTGTGCACGAGACGCGGCAGTCGATCGAACTCGTCGCGAATGTCACCGATGAGCTCCTCGACGACGTCCTCGAACGTCACGAGACCGGTCGTTCGCCCTTCCTTGTCGTGAACGATCGCGACGTGGACACGATCTCGCACGAACGTCGTCAGGACGTCCGCCGCAGATTCGTCCACCGAGACGCGATGGATACCGCGGATCGGCAATCGTGAACGACTGTCCGAGCCCGCCGCCCCCGTCGCGAGCAGCATCATCTCCTTGACGTTGACGTAGCCGACGACGCTGTCGAGGTCTCCGTTCTCGCAGACCGGAAAGCGTGTGTGGAGGTGACGACGAGCTCGTTCGATCGCCTCGTCGAGCGACTGGTTCGAGTCGATCCACGCGATGTCGGCGAGCGGAATCTGAATCTCCTGCACCTCGAGATCGGAGAGCCGAGACGCGCTCGTGATGATCCGCTCCTGGTGCGGACTGATCTGACTGCTGAGGCGTGCGAGCCCCGCGAGAGCCGTGATTTCTTCGATCGTCGCAGGAGTCTCGTCTTCGTCGCTCTTGCGACGTCCTTCGAAGGGACGATTGATCCAATGGATGACCCAGAGAACAGGACCGAGCGCCGCCGCCATCCACACGAGAGGGCGCGCGATGATCAGCGACATCGCCATGTTGAATCGCACGCCGATCGACTTGGCGAGGATCTCCGTGAACTGAAGCATCACGAACGTGAAGATCGTGGCGAAGAGCCAGAGGTGCTCCTCGCCGAAGACGGCACCGAACTGCGCGCCGGCAATCGAGGCGCCGACAGTGTGCGCCGTCGTGTTGAGAAGAAGAATCACCGCGATCGGACGCTCGACGTCGTTCTTGAAGCCCTGCCAGATGCGGCCAATCGTCGGACGATTTTGCGAAAGATTCGCGACCTGCGCCGGCGTGAGCGACAACAGCGTCGCCTCCATCACCGAACAGAGGGCGGAAATGACGAGGGCGATCAGAACGCCGGCGATAAAGAGGGTCATACTGTTTCTCCTGCTGGGTCTTGCGAGGCCCGAGGACCCGCAGTGTCGCCATGGTGTAGTCGCAGCATTACGTCCTCACGCTGCCAACTCCTCCGGCGGGCTGAGGA
>CAYZGY010001327.1:0-1779 GCA_964478085.1 uncultured Planctomycetia bacterium | reverse complement strand
GGCACCTCGAGGACCTCGACCCCTCGATCCTGCACCTCCCGACGACGCTTCATCGTCGCCGACTTGCCGACGACGTAGAGACGTTCGCCGGCACCGCTGCGCCGCGCGTCCGCGTCGAGCAGCTTGAGCTCGAGGGGCAGACGTCCGCGTCGATCGAGAATGATACGGACCGGACGGCGTCCTCGAGCCGGCCGTGCGGTCAATCGGGGATCCTCGAGGAGCGCCGTCCGCGTCCCGACGAGAATCGCGTCGACGCGCCGGCGAACTCCGTGCGCCCAACCGCGCGCGCGCGGACCCGTGATCCACTTCGAGTCGCCCGAGATGGTCGCGATCTTGCCGTCGAGCGACATCGCCCACTTGACGATGACCCAAGGCCGTCCCTCGCGCCGCCAGTGGAAGTACGGTGCATTGAGGTCGAGCCCCTCACGCAGGAGGATGCCACCCCGCACTTCGATTCCCGCTTTGCGCAACGCCTTCGGTCCGACGCCTCGCGTCTCGGGATTGGGATCCGCCGCGGAGTAGAACACGCGAGCGACGCCGGCATCGATCAAGGTGTCCGCGCACGGCGGTGTCTTCCCGTGGTGACCACAGGGCTCGAGCGTGACGTAGACGTCGGCTCCTCGAGCCGAGCGTCCCGCTTCCGCGAGCGCCCCGACCTCGGCGTGGGGCCCGCCGAAGCGCTCGTGAAAACCGCGTCCGACGGTTTTGCCGCCGCGCACGACGACCGCGCCGACGAGAGGATTCGGCGATACCGCTTCGATTCCGTGGCGCGCGAGCGCGAACGCCTCGTGCATCCACTTCAGCTCAGGAGTCGAGGACATGGCTCTTCTTCCGGCTGCCGGGCTCGCACGTCCCTCGTCGCGCGCTCCCGATCCCCCGCGTCACTGTGACTTCGACTCGACCGATTCGGCTCGCCTGTTTCGAATCACCGCGCCTCGCCGAAACGCTCTCCGACGAGAACGAGCGGCGTGACCTCTTTCACCCGTACTTGGACGAACTTGCCGACAAGCCCTTCACCGTTCTTCGGGTCGTTCTCCTGAACGGGAAAGACGACGATCTGGTGTTGGCGGTTGCGTCCCGTCCAACGCGATTTGTCGCGCTTGCTCAACCCTTCGACGAGCACCTCGGTCTCGATGCCGACCGACTTTTGCTGAATCTCGAGGCTGATGTCACGCTGCAGATCGAGCAGGCGCTGGTTACGCTCGCGCTTGACCTCCTCGGGCACGTCGTCCGGCATCTCCGCCGCGGCCGTTCCGGGGCGCTCGGAGTAGCGGAAGACGAATGCGCCGTGGAAGCGCGTCTCCTCCATCAGCCGCACAGTCTCCTCGAACTCCTCGTCCGTCTCGCCGCAGAAGCCGACGATGATGTCGGTCGCTAGCGCGAGATCGGGCATCGTCTCGCGACAAGCCTCGATCGCCTTGCGATAGTGATGCATCGAGTACGAGCGCTGCATGCGACGCAGAACGGCGTCCGAGCCCGACTGCACGGGCAAGTGGAGGTACTCGCAGACCGACGGCAGCGCGCCCATCGCCTCGATGAGCTCCTTGTTCATGAACCGCGGGTGCGACGTGATGAATCGCACACGCTCGAGACCGGGGATCTTGTCGAGCTCGTAGAGGACGTGCTGCAACCCGATCTCGCGACCACGCCCGAGTCGCTTGCCGTACGAGTTGACGGTCTGGCCGAGGAGCGTGATCTCGCGAACGCCGGTATCGACGAGCGCGCACGCCTCGTCGATGATCTCGCGAACGGGCCGACTGACCTCCTTGCCGCGCGTGT
>CAYZGY010001326.1:0-1780 GCA_964478085.1 uncultured Planctomycetia bacterium | reverse complement strand
TCGGGATGACGGATTCGTCGCCTGGCTCAACGGCGTCGAGATCGCGCGCGGCGCCATGAGTCAGCCGGAGGGCGAGGCGCCTCCCTTCGACGGCAACTACTACGCGGAGATCTACACCGCAGTCGGCATCCTCGACAGCGAGCCCGGCTTCGAGACGCTCTGGCGCGGCGACGAAAGGAGCCTGCGACGAGGCCGCAATGTCCTCGCGATCGGCAACTACAACTCGCGCAATACGAGCTCCGATCTCTACTTCTCGGCACGACTGACGATCGGCGCGAGACCTTCGACGGGCGACCTCACCCCCGGCAGCGCGAGCTCGGTCGCAGCGCGCGATTTGCCGGCGCTCGTCGCGAGCGTCGAGCACGTTCCTGCACATCCGGAGTCGACGGACGACGTCGTCCTCATCGCGAGTGTCGAGACCGCAAACGACGCCGATGTCGTTGCCGTCCTCGAAGTAGACGGTGAGCAGAACGAGTTTCCTCTTCACGACGACGGAGTCCTTCCGGACGAGCACGCGGACGACGGAATCTTCACCGTCGAGCTCCCGAGGCAGCCGAACGACACGCTCGTTCGCTACCGAGTCGAGGCACGCGGCGCGTCTTGCGGAGTCTCCTTTCCGCGTCGCAGTGATCCGTCCCCGTGGAGCGGCTACTACGTCCAGGACGATCGACCGACGACGAACGATGAGGTCGACCTCTACTACATCTTCACGCCGGGCGCCCTGGCCGACCTGAGCTGCTCGAGCGGCGCGAGACGCGAGGGAACCTTCGTCGATCCGACGGGACGGGTCTACTTCGACATCGGCGTCAAGTTCCGCGGTGAGACCGCGTGCAACTATCCGAAGAAGCCGATCCGTGTCGAGTTCAACAAAGGCGCGCTCTACCTCGGTCAGACCGACGTCAACTTCATGGCCGGCTGGAACGACAAGGCGATGCTGCGCGAGAAGCTCGGCTTCGACCTCTTCCGAGACGCGGGAATCGCCTACAGCGCGACGCGGCTCGCGCGGGTCCACACGATCGGCGGTCGCTTCCACGGCGCGTACTTCACGATCGAGGACCCCTCGACGCACTACCTCCGCCGAAACGACTGGGACGCCGACGGGGCACTCTTCAAATGCCGCACGGCGATGCGCTCGGGCGGCACGGGAGGCTACGAGCCGCGAAGCAGCGGCGCGCCTTCGCGACTTCAGGAAGTCAGCCGATTCGCCGCTCAGCTCAACAGCTCCAGCGGTGCCGCGCTCGTCGACTTCATCAACGAACGCGTCAACGTCGAGGCCTTCATCGACTACCAGGCGCCCCAGGTCATCATGATCGACGGTGACTCGGTCGTGAAGAACTGGCTGCTCTACCTCGGGCCGCACGGGCAAGCGAAGACCGGAACGGCCCGCGTCACCTGTTTCGCATGGGACATCGACTTGAGCCACGGCCAGATGTACCTGACGCAGGATCAACGCCACCACACGATCCACCCCCTGTTTCAAACGCAACAGCACCCCTTCGTCGGTCAGGGCCATCACGGACTCGTCCATGCGGTGCTCCAACGCGCGCCGAGCGACTACTACGTCAAGGCGTACTACGGCCGCATGTGGACTCTCCTCCAGGAGAAGTACAACCCTGCCGTCCTCTTCCCGAAGATCGATGCGTACGACGCGAAGACGATCGAGACGGTCCGCGCCGACCTCGCGCGCTGGGTTCGCAATTGGGGCGCACGCGGAAACGATCCGAGCTACTGGCGGACGGACCTGCGCAACTGGGCCCGACGTCGCTACGATTTCCTGACG
>CAYZGY010001325.1:0-1782 GCA_964478085.1 uncultured Planctomycetia bacterium | reverse complement strand
AGCTTCTGAGTCAGGGATCCGGCCGCGATGATGCGATCGTCGGCACTCGCGTTCTTCGCGATGTCGGCTAGGACCATGGCTGCCGTGCGCGCTACCGCTTCGCTTCCGCCTGTCAAGCTCGCGACGACGTCGAGCGTCGCGGAGCTCGCCTCATCGTCGAGCTGATGGAGCGTTCGCAAGATCAAGTCCTGCACCTCGTCGCCGGCGTCCGGCGCGCGCAGTCGCTTGACGAGCTCGGGCACGACCTGCTCACCGAAGGGGATGAGCACATCGGCAGCCGTCTCGCAGAGATTCTGATCGTAGAGGAGGCGGTAGTAGTCAGGAAGAGCCTCGGGCACGTTCGTCTCGTAACGCGACATCGCGACGAGCGCGGCATGGCTGACGTTGCCGTCCTCGTCGTCGAGAAGCTTGCGCAGCCGGGGGAGCCGTTGCGCCTGCTCGGGTGCGAGCTCGCGGAGCGAGTGGCGCGGGGCGCGTCGACGTTGGAGCGTGGTACCCTTATCCTGATCGCTGGCGTTCTCGCCCGTCGTGCTCTGCGCTATCTCGAGGAGCGTCGGAATCGCCGAGCGCGCCTTGGTTCCCATCTGTCCGAGACTGAGGATCGCGTTCGTGCGCAGCTCTTCGGTCTTCTCGTTCTTGGCGGACTCGATGAGCGCGTCGACCCCGGATGCGATCTTGAGCTCCGAGACGGTCGCCATCGCGATGCGGCGGACGCCTTCCTCCTCGTGGTGGACCGCCTGGACGAGCTGATCCGGTGCGAGCTTCGCCAGCGCGACGGCCGCGGCTTGACCGACGCCGTCGTCCTCGTCGCCGAGCGCTTTCGTGATCTTCGGAAGGGCGGTCTTGGCCGCCTCGCCGATCGCTTCGAGCGACTGGAGCGCGGTCGCACGAATCGACGCCGCCGGATCCTCGAGGAGCTTCACGAGCACGGGAACGGCATTCGCCGCTTTCGATCCCAGGTCGGCCGTGAACTCGGTCGCCGTGACGCGGACTTGCTGGTCGGGATCTTGCAGCGCCGAAAGGACGACCGCGAGCGCGGCGTCCTGGTACTCCGCGACCCGGATGAACAGGTAGATCAAGCTCCGGCGCACCAGCGGCTCGTGTAGCTCGAAGCCGCCGACGAGAACCTGCGACGGGATCTTGTCGTTGTTCGAGAGGACGTACTCGAGGATCTTCTCGTAGTCACCGACGTCGTTGCCGTCACTGTCGATGTCGAAATCGTACTGCGCGATCAGAAACGTTGCGGCGTCGGCGGGGTGCTTTTGCACGATTTCCGCGATGATCAGTCCCGCGTTCTGCCGCATCGTGTCGTGGAGTCGCTGCTGGTCGTCTTCGTCCGCCGAAAGATCCATGACGAAGTCCATCAGCGGCTGCAGGGCCTTGACCCCGCTTTCGACGATCGCCTTCTGGGCTTCCTTGTCGAGCGGTGGGGGAAGAGCGGTGAGCTCGAGCAGCGGCTCGATCGTCTGACGCGTCCCGACAGCGGAGAGCTCGGAGATGATCCGAATCTTCTCGTCCTCGTCGGTGTCCTCGTCCTTGAGCGTCGCGACCTTCGCGCGCAGGTCGTCAGCTGCCTGCTTCTTCGTCCGCCGTCGCTGCTCGGCCCCTTGGAAGGACAGCACTGCCCCGACGATGATTCCGACGGTGATCAAGAAGCCGACACACGCCAGGATCGGCAGGGCCTTTCGCTTCATTTCGGTCCTTCTCTTCTCAACGGGCCCGAGGATCTCGAGCTTCTCTCTTCTTGCCTGGTTCTTAGTCTAATCGCGATCGCCACGCTCG
>CAYZGY010001324.1:0-1783 GCA_964478085.1 uncultured Planctomycetia bacterium | reverse complement strand
TCCACGCACCGTGACGCGATAGAACGTGTGCGTCAGCAGGACGAGCACGAGCCGAAGGAACGCGTCGGGCAAGAGCTTGAGCGACCAAATCGTTCCAGCCGCCGTGAGAACCGCCGCGCCGACGAGCACCCCGCGCGCGGGAAGGCCCCCGAGCTCGGACATCGCGAGCCCGACGAGATTGCCGGCGATCATGCCGCCGAAGACCAGCACGTTCGCGAACGCGATGACCGCGCCGCGACGATCCTCGGGCGAGCGCGACTGGAGCAGCGCGTTGAGCGGCACGACGATGAGTCCGCTCGAGACGCCCATGCCGACCATCAAGACGAAGCTGAACCAGAGCGTCGGTGAGCAGAGGCCGAGCAGGAAGAGAAACGACGCGAGCCCCATCGCTCCGAGCGGAATCAAACCGTACTCGACCTTGTCGCGAGAGAGCTTTCCGGCGAGGACGCTACCGCCACCGACGCCGAGCCCGAAGACGGCGAGCAGGATCCCCGCGTTCTTGCCGAGGGCGAACGGTTCCGCTTTTCCGAAGACGAGCACGACTGCGCCGACGAGGCTCGCGATGCCCCAGTAGAAACACTGGCCGCAGATCGATAGGCGCAGGACGCGATCTTCCCGAATCACTTGGCGTGCGCTTCGAATCGTCTCTGCGACGCCCCCCTCGGCACGCGCGGCCGGCACGCGCGGGATCGACCGTGCGAAGTGCCAACCGACGATCGCGAGGATCGCGAGCAGGAACGGCGCGAGCGCCGCGGTCTTCGAAGACTCCTCCGAGAGCCCCTCCGCGAGGCCGAGCATCGGTCCGGCGACCGCCGTCCCTGCGATGATCGCGACGAAGGTCCAAAGCTCGAGAAGACCGTTTCCGGAGGAGAGACGCGCCGCGGGGAGAATCTCCGGAAGGATGCCGTACTTCGCCGGACTGAAGATCGCGCTCTGAACTCCCATCAGCGCCAACACGCCGAAGGTTGCCGCGGTGTTTCCGGGCAGGAAGAACAAGACGACCGCACCGAGCGACATCAACGCGAACTCGGTCATCTTCATCCAAAGGATGACGCTGCGCTTGCTGACGCGATCACTCAGAGCACCCGCGGGCAGCGAGACGAGCATCAGCGGCACGGTGAGGGCGAGAAACGCGAGCGTCGTCTGAAGCAGCTCCTGGCGCTGCGATTCCTCCCCCGTGGCCGTCCCGGCACCGAGCGCGAGCGCGATGACGATCATCTTCCAAGCGTTGTCGTTGAACGCTCCGAAGAACTGAGCGACGAGCAGTCCGCGCATCGGGTGCACGTTCAGTTCAGACAACGATTCGCCTCGAGGAGAAGAGCTGAGATGACGTGGCCTTACTCATTCGGCCTCGGTCATCTCGCTGTGAATCTTGACGATCTGGTCCTTGAAGAAGCGACCGACGTAGCGGCTCAGCCTCTCGGGAACCTCGATCGATTCCTGCATCTGGGCGACGGTCTTGCCCGCCTCGATCCCCTTCGCGACCTCGCCGCGCAAGAACCCGATGTAGTCGCGCTGCAGCTGGATCAGGCTCGCGTCGCCCGCCCGGCCGTGTCCGGGCGCGCCGATCTCGACGTCGAGCGCGAGCAGCGCGTCGAGCACCGTCAGCCACGAGCCGCTGTGACCGTCGCCCATGTAGTTGTAGGGCCCGTTGACGACAGCGTCGCCCGTGAAGAGGATCTTCTGCTTCGGCAAGTAAGCGAAGCCGTCCCCGGCCGTGTGCGCAGTCCCGAAAAAGAGGAACTCGACCCGGCGCGTGCCGTCGTCCATGACGAGTCGCTTC
>CAYZGY010001323.1:0-1783 GCA_964478085.1 uncultured Planctomycetia bacterium | reverse complement strand
AATCTCCGCACGGATCGTGGCCGAGCTCAAGGCAATAGATCGGAGAGTTCTTTCCGGACGCGCCGGATCCGTTCGACGACGCGTTGAAGTCTCTTTCGGAGGAGAGATTCCTGCTCGTCGAATCGGAGAGCCTGCAGCCGCGCGAGCAGTTGATCGAAGCAGTGCTCGATCGTTGGTGCTGACTCGGCCCCAGCGTTGTTCTCGAATGCGACCAACGCGCCGGTCTCGCTGTATCGCCGATTCACGTTCGCGATCGCAGCCAGGTAATCTCGGCTGAGATCTTCGTTCGTGATCGCGGCGTATCGAAGCGTCATCCGCAGGGACCGGTGTCCGAGTAGTTTCATGATTCCGGGAAGGCTGACACCGTTGCGCAGTAGTTCGGTCGCATAGGTGTGACGCAGACGATGCGGATGGACGTTTTCTTCGATTCCAGCAGCCTTGGCGACAGACTTGATCCTGTCGTTGAACACGTTGCGGTGGATCAGCTCTCCGTCCCGATGGCAGATAAGGAGATCCCGTGGTTTCCCGGACTCGGGATCTGTCGTCGACGGACGTTTCCCTCTCTTGCGGCGAATCAAGCGAATCAAGCCAGCGGTGCGTCGGTCCACGGGAATCTCTCTCTCGGAGTGAAGCTTGCCCATAGGTACCCGTATCGACAGCATGCCGTCTCCGTGCTCTGTCAGACAATCGAGTTCCAAGCGACTGAGTTCACCGACTCGGACTCCCGTTCGCCGAGCGATGATCAGCCCGAGACTGACGACGTCTCCTTTGCGTTTGAGCTCCTTCATCAGTTGCCGATCCACCGCAGGCGCCAGAGGGCGAGGAAGGTATTTCTGCGATGGCGGAAGATCCTTCCGCGTCAGCAATCGCGTCGTCGGGCCCTGTGGCCAGCCCCACTCTCGCATCTCGTCCAGGAATCGCCGGGCGCTACGAATGTAGGCCTGCCGCGTGCTGTTTCGGTACGGCGGTTGTCGCGCGGCCAGGCTCGTGAGCCAGGCCTCGACATGAAGTCGTTCGAGATCCGCGAAAGAACCGATTCCTGGGAAGCGATTTCGGAGAACTATGGCGAACGGGTCCTCGAAAAGATCCGGGAGCTGTTCCGCGTCATTCATCGTCGCGAGAAGATGAAGCCGAGCACCTTCGAGAAGAAGCTCGAGAAGGCCCGCGAAGCGCTTCTGGCGAAGGCGAAGGCCGCGCCGCCACGCGGTGAAGCGATGAACCTCGCCAAGCGCTTCCGTGAGCATGGCAACGCCTACTTCGAGTTCATCACCACGCCGGGCGTCGAACCGACGAACAATCTCGCGGAGCAAGCGATTCGATTCGTCGTGATCGACCGCAAGGTGACCCAGGGGACTCGAGCGCTGAGCGGCCGGAGCTGGAACGAGAGGATTTGGACGGCGATCGCGACGTGCGCCCAGCAGGGTCGATCCGTCTTCGACTTTCTCTACGAATCCGTCGTCGCGCACTTCGACGGCCGACCGGGGCCATCCCTCGCGCTCGACTCGTCCTGAATCCACCCCATCGGGGCAACGAGCAAGCACGAGGAAAGGAACCCAGACGCATCACGGTCGGTCCGGGCTCGAAATCCGTGAACGGATACGAATTCTACAGCCCTGGCCTGACACGCGTTTCGTCGCCAAGACCCGAGGTCGGAGCCCAGTGCGGTAGTCCCGCTCGCTGGGATCTGTGCGGGGGGCCGCCCGTGAGAGCGGTCCCTACCGCGACCGCCGAATGCGGGGCAGGCTTGCAAACGAGCCGCCCACAGACGTTCGCGCTCGCGCTA
>CAYZGY010001322.1:0-1784 GCA_964478085.1 uncultured Planctomycetia bacterium | reverse complement strand
CCGCAGGACCAAGCCTGCGTCGTCTGCGAAGACCTCTCGTGCATGGCGGCCTGTCCGAGCGGCGCGCTCCTGCCGATTCCGAAGGAGTCGATCGAGATGGGGCTCGCGATCGTCGACGAGGAGTTCTGCGTACGCACGCACGGGGAAGACTGCCAGATCTGCGTCGACAAGTGTCCGCTCGGCGTCGACGCGATCTCGATCTCGGAGTTCGGCAGCTCGATCGAGGTGCACGAGCACGGCTGCACGGGCTGCGGCGTCTGCGAGATGTACTGCCCGACCGAGCCGCGCGCGATCACGATCAAGCCCTTCGCGGTGCTCGAGGCCGAACGCATGGCCGAGGATGACATTCCTGATCATGAGGGGGCACCGGACTACGCGGGCCACAGCTACGACGAGCTCGCGGGCGCGGAAGAGGACTCACCGGGAGGGGAGTCGCGAGGCGACGACGAATCAGCCGTCGGCGATTCCTTCCTGCCGATGGGAGACGACGACAAGACTTGACAGCCCGTTGAAAAGTCGATTCGGCGTCCAAGCGGCCGATTCGCCGGATTTCTGCGACGCAACCCACTACCGCCTCCACGCGCGATCCACTCGGTGCCGGCGCGCGGAGCAAACCCATGACTCGAGGAGCCGGATGCGTCCATCGCGCACGTCCGGATCCGTGGGGGCCCGGGGGGAGCCATCGCCCCGGGCTACCCGACTGTTAGGTGGAATGTTCTTCCGTCGGCGTCTCTTCGGCGACCTCGACGGACACTTCCGCTCCGGCCACGGCGGGCTCGCCCTTGTTGCGTTGCCCGTAGACGTGGAAGCCGACGACGAGCGCGCCACCGATGAGGATCGTCGCGAGCGTCAGGACGGTCTCGCCGCCGAGGTCGCTCGGGAACTGATGCGCGACGCCGATGAGCTTCTCGCCGACGGCGACGCGATCCTGGAAGGGCCAGAGGTTCCAGAGCGATCCGATCATCAGTCCGGCGAGGAACGCCATCGTCTGTGACGCGAACCGGCGCATCAGGAACTCGAGCAGCTTGACGAAGAGGGCGAGCCCGATCAACGCGCCCGTCGCGAAGATCGCGAGCACGAGCACGTCCATGCGCTTGATCGCGCCGAGCACGTCCTCGAACGCGCCGAAGAGAAGCAGCAGGAACGAGCCGCTGACGCCGGGAAGGATCATCGCGGAGCTCGCGGCGCTGCCGACGACGAAGAGGAACCCGAGGCGTTCCGGGGAGTGGTCGACGGCCGGCTCCTCACCGGGAGCAGCCTCGGCCTCGCGCATCGCGAGCTTCTGCTCTTCCTTCTGGACACGCTCCTCGCCGCTCATCGCCGTCGAGAGCATCACGGTGAGCACGATCGCGACAAGGCAGCTCGCGAATTCGCGCCACGACTTCCGCGTCAAGAGACTGTAGGGGACGATGATCGACGCCGCGACGAGCCCGAAGAAGAATCCGTACGTCGCGGTCGGGTGGTCCGCGAGCAACCAGAGAAGGAGAGGCGTCGCGGCGACGACCGCGGCGAACGTGCTCATCCAAAAGGGCTGCGAGGCCGCGACCGGCGCGGTGCTGCTGGCGCTCGGGCCGACCTCGGGCAACCCGTGGCCCCTGTACGACGCCAACGTCGGGCTGTGGAAGAAGGTCAACCACAAGGCCACGTACATGATGAAGCAGGCGGCGACCAACCCGCCCGCCGACGCCGCCAAGAAGGCGCTGGTCAAGCCGATTGTGAGCGACGCCCTGCGCTTCCTGGCGACCATCCGACCGATGGTTCAGCGCGACGTCTACCTGACGCAC
>CAYZGY010001321.1:942-1785 GCA_964478085.1 uncultured Planctomycetia bacterium | reverse complement strand
TCAAGAGCGCTCTCGAGGCCGACAAGAAGGCGGACGCCGGAGACTCGGATGCGAAGTAGTCTCCTCGTCGCTCCAACTCGATCGGTCGCGATCGTCATCGCCACCGTGCTCGGCGCGCTCTTCGCATCGGGTTGCGGCGACGACTCGGCGAAGTCGACGACGTCGAAAGCCACCGAGCCCGACTTCGAGTTCTCGCAGGACTTCGGACCGGGCCCTGTTCGTCTGACCATCCGCCTCGAGAAAACGCAGATCGGGCTCTCCGACCGATTGATCTGCGAGCAGGAGCTGACGGTCGACGGCGGCTTCGTCGCGGAGTTCCCCGAGTACCTCCCCGAAGACTTCGAGGGCTTCGGCGTCGTCAAGATCTCCTATCCCGACGGGGCCCCTCCACCACCTCCTGCCGACGACGCCACCGCCGACGCCGCCTCGCAAGGCCAGCGGAGCTTCCGCAAACGGCTGACGCTCGAGCCCGACCGCAGCGGCGAGCTCGCGATCGCGCCGCGCGCCGTCTACGTACGCGAGGCCGGCAAGAAGGAGGAGTTCCCGTTCTTCTCGGACGAGATCAAGATCGACGTCCGCGGCCTCGAGAACATCGACGACCTCAGCGTTCACGAAGCTCGCGGAATCATCGAGGCACCCCTTCTCGAGGTGAAAGACAAACGCCTGCTCTGGGCAACGACGAGTGTCGCGATCGTCGCCGCGCTGACCCTACTCACGTTGCTCCTGACCCGGGGAGCACGACCGCCGCCGCCGCCGCGACCGGCCCACGAGATCGCGTACGAGGCACTCGCGCTCCTCGTCGAGCACGACTTCATCGGGCGCGGCCAGGTCGACGTCTTCTTC
>CAYZGY010001321.1:0-932 GCA_964478085.1 uncultured Planctomycetia bacterium | reverse complement strand
CGACGCATCGCTCGCCACGGGTGACGTTCCACGGCTTCGACGTCCACGCGCCGGAACGAACGACCGAGGAGTTTCTCGTCGAGGCGAGCCGAGCTCGAACGCTCGCGCAGCACAAAGACCGACTCGGCGAGTTCCTGCGCCTCTGCGACCAGATCAAGTTCGCGACCTTCCAGCCCACCGAAGAGCACATCCAGAGCTCGTTCGACGTCGTCAAGCAGTTCATCGAGGAGACGATGCTGCCTGACCTCGAGAAGTTCACCTGGAAAGAGCTCGAGCTCGCTCATCCATGGCTCTTGCTGCTCGCCGTGCCGGCGATCTTGCTCGTCCTTTGGCGTCATCGGCTCGTGCTCGGATTCGGCGGTGTGAGGAAGGGAGCCCCCGCGCTGATCTACCCGAGCGTACGCGGCGTCAAACGACTGCCGAAGACGCTCAGGCAGCGGCTCCAGATCCTCCTGCCGATCTTCGAGCTCCTCGCCGTGATTCTCCTCGTCGGTGCCGCGGCTCGTCCACGAACCGGCGACTCGACCTCGATCGTCAAGAGTGAAGGCATCGCGATCCAGATGGTCCTCGACATCTCGGGATCGATGGAGCAGGAGATGACCTTCGAAGGACGCGACCGCAAGCGCATCGACATCGTCAAAGAGGTCTTCCATGACTTCGTCGCCGGTACGCGCGACGACGAGGAAGGTCTCGCGGGTCGGCGTTCCGATCTCGTCGGTTTGACGACCTTCGCGCGCTTCACCGAAGAGAACTGCCCGCTCGTCGGCGATCACGAGCAGCTGCTCTCGGCGGTCGAGCGACTCGAGGCGATCCCCCAGTACATCGACGCCGAAGGCCGACCGATCCCGAACGACGCGCTGCCGCGGTCGAACAATCGCAGCGAGGTCGACGCGTTCCTGCGTCGCTACGGCCAGCCGCAGAATCACCCGATG
>CAYZGY010001320.1:0-1788 GCA_964478085.1 uncultured Planctomycetia bacterium | reverse complement strand
CGACATGAACGCGCAGATCGCCGGCGGCCGATTCCATCCCGATCAGGACTTCGTCGTCGTTCGGGGCGGATTCAATTCCTGGGACTGCACGGAGTCGATGAGCGACCCGGACGGTGATGGCGTCTACGAGCTCGAGGTCGAGTCCGAAGGCCACTCGATCGGAACCGTCGGCTACAAGTTCAACATCTCGTGCAGCGATCAGGGGTGGGAAGACTCGATCGGCAATCGTCTCTACACGGTCACGGGAAACGAGCCTGATGCCGACCGCGACGGTCTCCTCGATATCGAGCCCCCAGTCGTCTTCTTCGACGACGTCGTACCTGGCCCGAACGTCGAGATCCTGTTTCGCGTCGACATGAGCGAAAGAGTCGAGAACAAGTCCTTCGTGCCCGACCTCGACCAAGTCGTCGTCGCCGGCACGTTCTCGGGCTGGGAGTGCTCCGAGCCGTTCGAGGAGATCGACGAGAACATCTGGCAGCTCGAGCTCCGCCGAGAGTCGCTCCCCGAAGGCGTCCACGAATACAAGTTCAACATCAACTGCACCGACGACCTCTGGGAGATGGACATCCCGAACCGGACCATCCTCCTCCACGGAGCGGAGCCCGACGAGGACGGAGACGGTTACCTCGAGATCATCCCCGCCGTCGCGATCTTCAATTCGGTCGAAGCACAGGCGGCGAACGTCAACCTCGTCTTTCGAGTCGACCTGAGTGTAGAGATCGCCCGAGGGAGATTCGACCCGGAGACCCAATCGGTCTTCGTTCGCGGCGACTTCCTCGATTGGAACTGCTCGCCCCCACTTTCGGCGAGCGGAGATGGGATCTACGAGATCGAGATTCCGAGAGACGACGCTCCCTTAGGGCTCGGCGAGTTCAAGTTCAACATCGACTGCTCGGACGGTGGCTGGGAAGACCTGATCCCGAATCGTCGCTACTTCATCACCGGCGACGAGGAAGATATCGAGGGCGACGGCTACCTCGACGTCTTCCTCGACACCGTCCTCTTCAACGACCTCGACCCGATCGAACCGAAAGGCGTCGGCCCGTTCCTCCGAGGCGACTGCGACCAGACGCGCGACGTGAGCATCTCCGACGGCATCCGCCTCCTCGCGAACCTTTTCGGCGGCGTCGACAACATCGCCTGTCGCGCAGCCTGTGACGCCGACGGCGATGGCGCGCTCGACATCTCGACCGCGGTCTACATCTTTCAAGGTCTCTTCCTCGGAGGGCCGCAACCCGTCGCGCCGACGAACGAGTGCGGCGTGTCCGACGCGAAGGGGGACGCGAGCCTGGGCTGCGAGGAGCCCGAGGCCTGCGCGTGAGTCCGAAGCCTCTCTCGTTCTCGACTCTGGTCGCAACGTGCCACACTGCCATCTCAGGACTGGCAACGGGTGACGCGCGAGCCGTTCTCGTGTGATGACGCCGCCGACGCGAACGACAGCGGGCTGATCGATCTCGCCGACGGCGTCGACATCCTCGGATGGCTGTTCTTCGGCACGTCACCGCGTCGGGCGAACGGAAAGCTCTACGGGCACAAGCCCGAAGAGTCACACGTCAGCAAGTCCCCCACAGGATCGTATCCGCAACTCGGAAACGGCGCCGGAGGACGTGGGCCGCCAAAGAACAGGAAGTTGGTGATGAATGCGAAGTCCCCGTTGTCGAGCAGACCGGAGCCATCGACGTCGCACGCGTCCTGACAGGGAGGAAAGATCGTCCCGGCGACCACGCCCGCGACGTGGAACATATCGCTGAGATCGACCGCCGCGCTGCTGTTGCAATCGCCTCGGAT
>CAYZGY010001319.1:0-1789 GCA_964478085.1 uncultured Planctomycetia bacterium | reverse complement strand
TTCGACGCGCGAACCTTCGCGGCGAGGGACTTCGCGCAGAAGTTCGACTTCGCGGGAGTCGCCGAGACGAAGGTCGTCTTCTTCTGCTCGCCCGTCGCGCCGACCGCGAGAGCGGAGAGCTTCTGGAGGCTCGTCATGAGCTCTGCACGAGCGGCGATGACCTCCTTGAGGCCAGCTTCGCAAGCGGCGCCGGCTTGGTTGCCGTTCGCCTTCGCAGATTGTTTCGCCTTCGCAGATTGTTTCGCCTTCGCACATTGTGCGGCGATCTTCTTCTCGGCCTCGATCGCCTTCGTCAGCGACTGATGGACGAATCCGAGCGTCTCGCCCATGCGGGAACCGATCGGACAGCTGGCCTTCGCGGCCTCGAGCTGCGCGGCGACCTCGGCCTTCTCCTGAGCGCTCCACGAAGCCTGCTGCTTCGCGGCACCTTCCCAACCCTCGACCAACTTCGCGATGCGAGCCTGAAGCTCCTTCACCTTGGCCTGGGTCTTACACTCTTCCGCGCGCAGTCCGCCACCGATCGCCAGGATCGTGACGAGAGCGCCGATCGAGATCCAACGCATAGAGTCCTCCTCAACAGGTAATCGAGTCTCGCCGGGCTCCGCCCGAAGTCGTGCAAGAGCGACGACACTCGAAGGGTAAGTCTTTTCGAGTCGCCTCGAGGACTCGCGGACAAACGAGAACCACGAGTGACGACTCAGCGAGTGTTTTCCAACGAAACGGTTACGAATGACGGGAACGACGACCCACGGAAGTGCACCCCTCTTCCAGAGTCGTGCCGACGAGCCCCGTGGAATCGGAACTTCTCTTGGTAGATCCTCGAGGCTCGGGATCTCTTAGGGATTCTCGAGCTTCTGGTCACTACCGATCGAAACGAACGGGAGTTCGGGATGGTTCCCATGGAGAAAGTACTCGGCATCTCTTGGCGAGTCCAGCATTTAGAGACCGTTTCCGGCCCTGATGTTCGGGACTTTCCAAGAGGATCTTTCCAAACGGGTCGAGGAGCGGCGTTGCGTGTGGCGGGAACCGCGGATAAACCTTCGGTTTCGACCCCATCCGCCACTCGATCTCCGCCGCGATGAGCCGCCCTCCAGCCAACTCGAAGGAACGACCGGACGTCCTGCGGACCGCTCTGATCCAGCAGTCCGCGGGCATCGATCCGCAGACGAACGTCGACCGCTGCGTCGAAGCGATCCGGGCCGCGGCGGCGGGCGGCGCAGGGCTCGTCTGCCTCCAGGAGCTCTTTCGTTCGCGGTACTTCTGTCAAACCCAGGACGCCGCGCAGTTCCACCTCGCCGAGCCGATTCCCGGACCGACCACCGATCGGCTCGGCTCGCTCGCGCGCGAGCTCGGGGTCGTCATCGCCGCCTCCCTGTTCGAGCGACGTTCGGCGGGCGTCTATCACAACACGCTCGTCGTGCTCGAATCCGACGGACGCCTCGTCCACAGGTATCGGAAGATGCACATTCCCGAGGATCCGAGCTTCGAGGAGAAATACTATTTCACTCCGGGGGATACGGGATTCACCGTGGCCGACACCTCGGTGGGGCGAATCGGAACGCTCGTCTGCTGGGACCAATGGTACCCCGAGGCCGCCCGGCTCGCGGCACTCCGAGGAGCCGAGATCCTCGTTTATCCGACGGCGATCGGCTGGCTCGCGGCCGAGCGCGATGATCTCGGCGAGGCGCAGTACGAGGCTTGGGAGACTGTGCAGCGATCTCACGCGATCGCCAACGGCCTCTTCGTCGCGGCGATCAATCGCATCGGGGTCGAGGACGCGATCGAGTTT
>CAYZGY010001318.1:0-1791 GCA_964478085.1 uncultured Planctomycetia bacterium | reverse complement strand
GCCGAACGCCTGGGGGCTGCACGACATGCACGGAAATGTCGCCGAGTGGACCTTCAGCCACGAGGCTGCGTACCCGTTTCGTTCGTCCGACCGATGTCAGCAAGAGAGCGGAGCCGGCCGAAGGGTGGTCCGCGGTGGATCCTGGTACGACAGACCGCGCTACGCGACGTCTTCCTATCGGGGAGGCTACCACCGGTATCAGCGAGTCTTCGACGTCGGTTTCCGAGTCGTCGTAAGAGCGGAGCGATGAGGCGATGCGGCGAGCCGAGTTGTTCGACCGTTCACTCGAGAGTGGGGCGGACGACCTCGCCGCGCAGTTGCGCTTCGCCGCCCTCTTTCTCGTAGACTCCGTAGAACACGGAGCAAGAGTCCAGCCATACGTCGAGGCGATGGCGGTCTTCCTTTCCGAGTCTTACGCCGTGGTGACCCCGGTCGAGGAGCTCGCGTAGTTTCGATGCGCGTGCGCCGAACTTCCCAGGAGTGGTGCGATGCCGGTCGCCGTAATCTCGAAATCCGAACTCGGGAGCGAGGCTGAAGTACGACGCGTACCACTTCTGTCCCCCTTTGCGAACGATGGTCGAGTCGAGCGGGGGCGCTCTGTCGGCGTTTTTTGCATGGCAGCCCACGCAGATTAGATCGAGCACGGGTTGGACGAGACGCGGATAACTGAAGGGATTCGTCCCGTCGACGTCGGGGCGAATGCGTGAGGGAGGTCTGCGCAATGCAGCGGGGGGCTCGTGCGACACAGCGGGTGCTCGGTTGCGAGGTTCGTGGCAGCCCCGACAGACCAACTTCTCGCCGGGTTGCACATAGGTCGCGGAGCGCATCGACTGCACGGCGAGACCGTCTGCATCGAGGGCTTGAAAGAAGAGCTCGCGTTGCGCCGGGACCGAGAAATGTGCGCTTCCGTCGGCCTCGACGGGAACGGTTCCGAGCACGCTTCTCGCGAGAATGACCGAGTCTTTTCCGGTCGGCACGCGGAGCCCGATCTCGTGAGGCGGCTTGCCCGACGGGACGGACATCGGGAGGATCTGATAGATGCGGAGCGCAGTGATCTTTGTCTTGTCGGGCCATGGCTTGAGGCTGTCGTACACGTCTAACACGGCCATGGTCCCTTGGCCCGGGGCTGACTTCCCGGCGACGCCGCGCACCGATGCGTCGGGTACGAGGGGCGGCACGGTGCGCGAGCGCAGCGGGATCGGGCTTTGGCACGCGATGTTCGGATCTCGGTAGATCAGCTCTCGGTTCCCGAAGACGTCGATCAGGTAGATACCGTAGTTTCCGCGAACGTACCCTCGTCCTTGCGTGCCACCGCCACGTCGCATTCCCGCGTCGTAGACGCAGAGGTAGTACTTTTCGCTCAGTGGCCATGGCGTGCCGTAAACTTGCGAACCCCCCTGCGTCTCGGGGAACGCGATCTCGGGAGTGATACGCTTCACAGGAGACATCGCGTCGTCGTCCTCGATTCTAGGATCGATCGTCACGAGCGATCCGAACGCTTGTCCGTGGTGGGGGGCTGCCGTCGCGACGAAGAGCGGCGAGCGCGGAATCGCTCGGACGTCCAGCTCCATGTCGGGCCGCCTCTCCCGCGGAGCGAAGTTTCCGTGGACAGCGCGAGAGTCTCGGCCATCGGGGGTCGTGATCCAAGGAGTGTGGGCCGTGCAGCCGTGACGATCGACGTAGTCCCATCGCGTGTACACGATTCGGCCGTCGTTCGTGACTCTCGGCTGCCACTCGTTCGTCTCGTGAGGGCTGAGGCACAGGATGTCGGTTCCGTCCGTACGCATGTCG
>CAYZGY010001317.1:0-1797 GCA_964478085.1 uncultured Planctomycetia bacterium | reverse complement strand
TCGAGACGCGCTCGATCACGTCGGAGAGGTACGCGAAGGGGTCGACGCCGAGGCGTTGGCAGGATCCGACCAGCGAGAAGAAGACTGTCGCGCGTTGCCCCCGGTGAATCTCAAGGTAGTTGTCGCCCGATTGAACGTCAGGCAGTGAGCTTTATCGGAATCTGATCTGGGTTCAACGTTACTTCGTCAATCGGGGTCCAGTCCCGAACGTCGCCACTCCAGCGATTCGGGTTTCGATCACGTGCGTCTTCGTACACCTTCTTGCGGGTCTGGAGAATCTCGACGTCGCGACCCGTGTGACGATCCTCGGGAGTGACGAAACGGATCGCGCTGTGGAGGTGCTCCTCGTTGTACCAGCGGGAGAGTTCCGTCACCCAGCTTCGAGCTTCGTCGATCGACGCGAACGGACGCGACGGATACGTCGGACGTTACTTCATCGTTCGGAATAGAGACTCCGAGAACGGGTTGTCGTTGCTCACCGACGGTCGACTGAACGACGTGGCCACGCCGAGGCCCTGGAGCGTCGCCAGAAGCGTCGCTGATTTCATCGGGCTGCCGTTGTCCATATGCACTGCCAGGCTGCCCGGAAAGACGCCTTCACGCTGATACGCGTTGCTCAGAAGCGACGAGGCATTCTCCGCCGATTCTTCGTCGTGAACCGTCCACGCGACGATCTTGCGGCTCCAGACGTCGACGGCCATGTAGAGGTAGAAGAACATCCCGCGGATCGAAGACTTCAGGTACGTGATGTCCCAGCTCCAAACCTCGTTCGGTCCGGCCGCGACGAGCTCGGTGGGCTTGTGGCGCTTTGTCGGGGGCCGCGACTTCTCTCGGTGATGAAGCTGGTCCTCTTGTTCGAGGATTCGATAGATCGTCGCCTCAGACGCGAGATACTCTCCCCGCGAAGCGAGAGTTGGCACGATTTGATTCGGCGAGAGATCACGGAACTCCGGCGAGTTCACGGTCGCGAGAACAATCGCACGCTCCTGCTTCGAGAGCTTGTTTTTCGGTGGGCGGATCGGACCACGACGGCGATCCTCTCCGCCGCTCATAGCTCGCCACCGTTGGATCGTTGGTTCGTTGTTTTGGAGGAGTTCGCAAGCCTTCGACTGTCGTGCGCCCGAAGCCATCGCCTCCTCAACGAGCTGAAGAATCATCGCTCGTTCCCCCGCTTCGTGCTTTTGTCCTCGCCCCCCATAAGTGTCTCCAGTTTTTTTTGAGTACGAGGAGCGCCGTCACCTCGGCGAGCGCCTTGTCCTTGCGATCGAGCTCGCGTTCGAGTCGCTCGACTTCCTTCTCCTCCGGCGATTTGCGACGCCTGTTTTTTTTGGGCTTCTCCAGTGCGCTGAGAGCGGCTTGTCGCCACTCTTCGAGCTGTGCTACGTGGATCCCGTTACGTCTGAGAAACTCACCGAGCTGTTCTTCCGACAGCGTCGAGGCTTCCATCACAAGACGAAGCTTCTCAAGAGGAGGAAGATCGTCGGGGCGAACTGCACCTGAATCTTTCACGCGTCCGTTCCTCTTCACGTTCTTCTGGGCGGAGGCGTTCTGCAACCAACGCGACAACGTCGTCTGCGGAATGTCGACCTCCTGCGCGAGACGATTCGCGCTGATCGAATCGGGCCCGCACATGCGCTGGATCATGCGAGCTTTCAAGCTGTCCGAGTACTTCAAGGGAGTATCCTCACTCCGCCCCCGTGAAGAAAGAAAAGTGATGGAGCGGCTACTCGAACGCCTTCCGATAAAACTGGGTCCCCCATGGGGGACCCGCCTACCGGCGGGGAAGAGGAGTCGCCC
>CAYZGY010001316.1:0-1798 GCA_964478085.1 uncultured Planctomycetia bacterium | reverse complement strand
GGGCGTGGCGGCGGGAGGGATATGGGGCGCGGCTATACGTCTCGCGCCCTCCTCGCTCAAGCGGACAAGAACGACGACCGCCAAGTCTCGAAGGACGAGCTCGTCGCGCTTGCTGAGGTGTGGTTCGGCATCATCGATGTGGACAAGAAGGGGAGCGTCGACCGGAAACGATTCTCCGCGAAGCTCGGGGAGGCCCTCCGTGCAGGTGTCACGTCGAATCCGCGTGGCGGTCGCGGCAGAGCCGGCGCTCCTGCGGAATTCATGCGGGATGGGATGTTTCGCGCTGCAGACGCCGACAAGAGCGGCGATATGACCCTGGCGGAGCTCCGCACGATGCTTGGCGCGTGGTTCGACGATTTCGATCGAGAGAAGGGCGGTACGATTTCAGAGAGGACGCTCGCAGACGGTCTTCGTTCCAAGCTACCGAGGCCGAGCTTTGGCCCTCCCCGTGGTCGAGGCGGACCGGGCGGCGCGCCGGCGGCACCGGCCGAGATCAAGCCTGAGGCTCTCGCTCTCGATCCGCTACTCGCGCTCGGCGACGACAGCAAGCCGCTCCTCTCGAAGCTGCTCGCCGTGCCGGAGCTCAAGGCGAAGTACCTCGGCTACACGAAGGACATCGCCCAGAAGTGGCTCGACTGGAAACGCCTCGGCCCGATCGCGGAGAAGCACCACGCGCTCATCCTCGACGCGGTCCGTCACGACACGCGCAAGCTCTCTTCGACCGAGGCGTTCGAAAAGAGCCTGCACGAGAACGTCGGTGGCGGAACCGGCTTCGGTCGAGGCACGAAGATCGGGATCAAGAACTTCGCGGACATGCGACGCGCTTATCTGCTCGGATACGAGGAGAAGAAACCGGCTTCCCCCGAGAAGTCGAGCGAGCGCTGATCCCGCGACTCGATCAGTAATACGTGGTCGAGCGCCAAATCGACCAGAGTGCGGCGCTCAATCCGTCCTGGACCTCCTCGCCGAAGGCGTCGAGGAGGGAGGCCGTTCCCTTCGGGAGCTTCTCGAAATTGCGCTCGAACCGCGCTCGGCGCTCGGGATCCGATTGGAGCTGCGAGTAGCGCTCCTGGGAGATCTTCTGGTTCTGCCCCTTCGGGCTCGCTTCGTAGAGGAGTTGCAGCATCGCGAGCTCGCCCGGGTCGAGCCAGACGTCGCTGCAGCCTTCGCAGTGGTCGATCTCGACCTCGATGGCCAGCCCGGAGTCGACGTCTGAAGACCGCGCACGAACCTCCCTGCGCATCGGCGTCTTGCACGACGGGCAGCTGACCGGCGGCGACGCGGACGTGCTCTCGCCCGGATCGAGCGCGCTCGGATTGAACACGGTTGCCTCCGATTCGAGTTGCTCGGGCGGGTTGTCCGTTCGACGTTCGATGAACTCGAGTCGCGTCGCGGAGACGAGGTGCCCGCCGCAGCTCTCGCACGCGAACACGGGGAGCTGCTCGTATCGAGTTCGAGTCAGCGGGGTCGTCGCGCAGGCGGGGCAGTTCTTGGTTGAGCTTGGCACGGGAGCGAGATCCTCTTGTAGAATCGCGGAGACCAGGAGGCTCGTATGCGTTTCTTCCGCACCCTCTTCGTATTCTCGACCGTGTCCCTTTGTCAAGTCGATCTGATCGCGGACATCGCGAAGACGGGGCGTCGCGTGACGGTTCGGCTCCACGACGGTTCGGCTCCACGACGGTTCGGCGATCCGTGGCGAGACGAAGAGCGGCAAACTCGCGGTCTTGAACAAGGGCGCTCGGAAGCCTGTCGATCTCGACAAGGTCGTCCTGACCCGCAGCGGCGAGTCCCGAGCCTC
>CAYZGY010001315.1:0-1798 GCA_964478085.1 uncultured Planctomycetia bacterium | reverse complement strand
CGGCCGAGGATGTCGAGGTGCGTGCGAAAATCGTCCTCCACGCGAACTCCGAAAGCGCCGGGATCGTCCTTCGTGCGACGTCGGGCGGCGACCGGCTCAAGGGTTACGAGGTCGCGTTCGACCTTCGCGAGCGTCGCGTGCACTTGCGGCGACATGACGGACGTATGGAAACCCTCGCGAGCGCGACGGTCGATCTGATCCCTGACGCTGTTCTCTCTCTCCGCGCGAGCATCGATGGCGATCGATTCCGCGTCTGGCGCGACGGCGTCGAGGAGCCTCTCCTCGACGCGAAGGATCCGCAGTCGATCACGGGCGCCGGGCTTGTCGGCGTGCGTTCGTGGGGCGCGGCGCTGAGCGTCGAATCTCTCGAGGCTCGCTCCGGCGAGAAGATCTCGAAGCTCGAGATTCAGCGCGAGCGTAGCGTCGACCTCGACGCGCTCGCGAGCCTCTGTCTCGTTTTGATGAACACCAACGAATTCGTCTACGTCGATTGACCATGCCGGACACGAAAAACACCACGTCCCGTTCCTCCGAAAACGGCAGCCAGTTCTGCGGTCGCACGCGACGCGAGCTCCTCTGGGAGGCCGGCGGCGGCTTCACGGGGCTGGCGCTCTCGGCGCTTCTCCAGAAGGACGGATTCTTCGGCAGGACGGCTCATGCGGCCGAGTCGGCCCTCGGGCGACCCGCGAGCGGCGAGGAGCTCCTCGCTCCGAAGAAGCCGCACTTCGCAGCGAAGGCGAAGCGCTGCATCTTCCTCTTCATGTACGGCGGCCCGTCGCAGATGGATCTCTTCGACTACAAGCCGTACCTGCAGAAGCACGACGGGCAGACGGTCGACATCGAGATCCGCCGCCGCTCGATCCAGAAGCAGAAGCTGCTCGGCTCGCGTCGCGAGTTCCGTCAGTACGGTGACTCGGGACTCTGGTGCTCGGATGCGCTGCCGCGCCTCTCGAAGCACATGGACAAGCTCGCGGTGATCAAGTCGCTCTGGATGGACTCGTTCGCGCACGGCTCTGCTCTGCTCCAGATGAACTGCGGGCAGGTGATTCAGGGGCATCCTTCGGTCGGCTCGTGGCTCGCGTATGGGCTCGGCTCGATGAACCACGACCTGCCGTCGTACGTCGTCATGCTCGACCCGCGCGGCGGTCCGGTTTCCGGGACGCCGAACTGGGGCAGCGGATACATGCCGGCGGCGTTCCAAGGGACGGTCTTTCGCTCCAACGGTGACCCGATTCTCAATCTCTCGCCGGACGAGCGTGTGACCGGGGCGTCGCAGCGAGATCGCATCAACACGATCAACGCGCTCAACGCCGAGCACCTGCGCGGTCGCCCCGGATACTCGGAGCTCAGCGCGCGCATCGCGAGCTACGAGCTCGCGTTTCAGCTGCAAACGACGGCGCCCGAGGCGCTCAACCTCGGCGAGGAGCCGCTCCACATTCGAGAAGCCTACGGCATCTACGACTCCAAGGGCTCGCACCGTCTCTCGGTCGGTCCGGCTCCGTTCGCGCGTCAGTGTCTCACCGCGAGGCGCATGCTCGAGCGTGGCGTCCCGTTCGTGCAGATCTACCACGGCGGCGGTCACCAGCAGCAGAACTGGGACGCGCATCACGGCGTCGAGGAGAACCTCCGCATCCACTGTCCCGAGATCGACAAGCCGATCGCGGCGCTCCTGACGGATCTCGAGCAGCGCGGCATGCTTCAGGACACGCTCGTGATTTGGGGAGGCGAGTTCGGCCGACAGCTGGTGTCGCAGGGCAACCAGGGACGCGATCACAATCCGAAGGGCTTCACGTACTGG
>CAYZGY010001314.1:0-1799 GCA_964478085.1 uncultured Planctomycetia bacterium | reverse complement strand
GGATCGACCGAGTCAGGATCTGGGGTGAAGGATTCGTGGTTCATGGTAGGAGAGTGTCTCGTTTTTCCTGTCTCGGTAGAACTCAGACGACGCCTGCGGTGCGTAGCTCGGCTGCGAGGGCTTTGAGTCCCTTGTGGATGAGGTAGCCGACGTTCGAGGCGCTCAGTCCCGTGATCGAGCTGATCTCGCGATAGCTCTTCTGTTCTTGAATCTTGAGGATGAGAACGTCGCGTTCTCGTTCGGGAAGCCCGTGGAGTTTGGCTTCGACGACGGAGGCGAGTTCCTTGCTTTCGACGTTGGGACGCGGAGGTGTCTGTACCTCGGAGACCGCTGCCCAGCGTTCGCGTCGCTCCATGCTATCCTCCTTCCTGGCCAGATCGACGGCCAGATTTCTCGTGACGCGGTAGAGCCACGCGGAGACGTGCTCGATCTCGGTGGCTTCCCCCGAGCTCGGGCGCGACTCGCGGACCAGCCGCAAGAAGACCTCTTGGACGATGTCCTGAGCCGCGGCCTGCCCTCCCGAGGAGGACACGTACCGCGCGGCGTACCGGAGGAGGATCGACTCGTAGCGCTCGAGGAGCTCCTCGAACGCGGTCGAATCCCCTTCCCGGAATCGTCGTAATAGTTCTCGATCGCTTTGGTCGGTCACCGGTAATCCAAGGCCTTGTCAGGGCTGACCGCCCTCTTCTACAGGTGGAGACGGCACCGAGGGCGGTTTCTTAGAGTGTAGCGAGGTTTTTTTTGAGGTGGGGGCGGTCTCGGGGCGCGGGGGGGGGAGAATCCCGGGGCGTAACGTCTCAGGCATGTTCGAGAAGGAGGTGGCGAGTGCTGGTTCGGGACGGAGAGGGGGTTCACGAGGAGTTCGATCTCGAGGCGGCGCGCGTCTGTCGGAGCTGTCTCCTACTTTGGGGTTGCGCCTTGGTCGTTGCGCTCGTCGCGAGTCTGGCTCCGGTTTCGTCTGGCTGGATCGGCGGAGCGTTCGCCACGAGTCTCGGCGTTTCGGCGTCCGACGTTGGTTGCCGGATGTCGAGATGGCATCTCGTCGCGGCGACCCGCCGCGAGTTTGATTTCGGAGGGTGGTGGGAGGTGAGCGGCGAAGATTTGAGCTACAATCGGTCGCCCTATGTCGATCGAACGCACCGCATCCCGACTCCGTTCCTACCATTGTCGCTCGCACGAGGCGCTTCTCGTGACGGGCGATCCTCGCAGCGTCATCAGCGATCTCAAGCTTCACGCGATGACTTGCGGGCTCGACGAGTCCGAGACCGCGATGGGCTTTCTCGAGAGCGGCGTGACCGCGCTCGCTTTTCATCTCGCGGTGCGACCGCCCGAGGAGTTCGTCGCATGGACGGCGGGCTTCGGGAATCCTCCCGTCGAATCGTTCCTGACCGCGAACGGTCGCGAGGGCTCCGTCGTCGGGCGCGCGAGCGAGAGCGAGGAGAAGGACGACTACTTCGGCAGCTTCTTCACGTGTCAGGCGAAGCAGCCCGATGAGGATCTCGAGGACGACACGATCTTCTTCGATGATCCCCCGACCGACTTTTACGAGGTGCTCGAACAGCACTACCTCGAGAGCTACGAGCGGCGTGCGCGTTTCTTTGCCAGAGGAGACGAGCGCGCGTTTCTCGTCAGCTTGCCCGGTGCAGACGGTGCTTGGATCGACGACTTCGGTGACGAGGCGGCGTTTCTCTTGCCGGATCGCGACGACGTCGAGTTCGTCGAGGATCGCGTCGTCGTCTTTCACTGCGGTTGTGATCGCGAGAAGATCATCCAGCACCTCGTCGCGAACTACGGCGACA
>CAYZGY010001313.1:0-1804 GCA_964478085.1 uncultured Planctomycetia bacterium | reverse complement strand
GGGTCGGCGGATGTCGAGATGACGTCACGACGCGGCGATGCGCCGCGTGGCTCGATCTCCGCGTCGATCCGGAGGAACCGGCTCGACGCTGCGCTCGAGTTCGCTTTTGGGGGCTGGTAGGGTCGAGTTCCTGGTAGGGCTACGCGCTGCGCCGAGTAAGGAGCTACTCGACGATCTCGAGAAGCTCGACGTCGAAGACCAACGTCGCGTTGGGGCTGATCTTTCCGGATCCGCCCCGCGCGCCGTAGGCTAGCTCGGCAGGGACCACGAGCTTTCGCTTGCCGCCGATCTTCATCGAGGCGATGCCTTCGGTCCAGCCGGGGATCATCTCGCCGAGAGGCTGAGTGATGGGCTCGTTTCGATCGATCGAGCTCTCCATCTTCGCGCCGTCTCGGAACCAGCCCGTGTAGTGGACCTTGACGACGGCCTTCTCGTTCGCGGGGCTCGGTCCGGTACCGACCTCGAGGTCGTAGTACGTCAGACCGGAATCGGTTCGGACGGCTTCGCCAGACGCGGGAGCTCCCGGAAGGGGCTTCTCTTTTTGGGCGACCGGCTCGGCCGGTGTGTTCGCGTTCGCCGTCGACTTCGCGACGGACTTCTCCTCGATGATCGGAGCCGCGACGCTCGTCGTCTTCTCGGCGGGCTCGGTCTTCGTCCCGGTCGACTCTGTCTTGTCGCCGTCCTTCCCTCCGCAGCCGAAGAGCAGGAGAGCGGAGAGGAGCGCGACGGCGTTCGGCGAAATGCTTCTCATCGATCTAAGCCTCGGCCTCCTCGATCGAGAAGACCTTCACGCGACCGAACTCCTTCCACCGGCCTTCCTTCTTTCCGCCTTGGCTCACGGCGCCGGCGAGGAAGAGCTTCGATCCGTCGGCGCTGTAGACCGCACGCGTGATTCGGTGTTTCGTCGAGAGCGAGTGGACGCGAGCGCCGCCCGCCGCGTCGAAGAAGCCGACGTTCCAATTGCCTTTGTGGATGCGACCGGCCATGACGAAGTGGCGACCGCTCGGATGGAAACGAATCGACTCCATCAGTCCTTGGCCGCTCTCGCCCTTGTGCGTCTCGTCGAGCTTCGGTGCGTCCTTTTTGCGCCAATCGAAGCGCTGCCAAAGCTGGCGACCGTTGCCGGCGGCGGGGTCGCGCGTCGATCCCATCCCGGCGACGAGGATCTCGGAGCTGTCCGGCGTGAACGCGATCGAGAAGATACCGCCCGTGTAGTAGTGACCCTTGATGATGCCCCAGCCCGTGAAGTTCGGCGTGTTCCAGCGCGCGACCTCGGCGCCCGTCTCGAGGTTCCAGACACGCGTCTCGCCGAGGAGATTGCCTGCGGCGAGGTGCTTGCTGTCCGGTGTGAACTCGACCGACTGAACGGGTGGCTGATGCGTGAACGCGTGGACGAGCTCGCCGCTGAGCACGTCGTAGACCTTCACCGACGGCTCCTTCTCGGGCGCCGGCTCGTACTTGTAGCCGCCGCAGAGGTACTGACCCGTCGACGAGGCGACGAAGCGTCCGTCGGCGCTCGCGGCGAGCTGCCAGGACCAAAAGTCGTGCGCCTGAACCTCGCGCACCTTGCGCCCCGCGCCGTCGTGCCACTGCAGATGGCCGTCGTAGCCCGCCGAGACGATGATCTCGTCGTGAATGACGACGACACCCGACGCGTAGCTCTCGTGCCGCGTCAACTCGCGGTGCTTTCCGGTCGTGAGGTCGACCTCGTAGACGCTGCCGTCGAGACAGGCGGCGTAGCCTGTGTGGGCGTCCTTGCGAAGATCGAATCCGAGCGTCGCGCTCGGGAGCTTCCAATCGCCGG